>NZ_JBGUES010000109.1:0-7899 GCF_041821165.1 Poseidonibacter sp.
TCATTTTTTCTTGATTCTTCAATTTTAGATGAAACATCTTCAATTTTAATATCTTTTTTCATAAAAGTTTCAGATCTAGTTTCTTTAGTATATGTTTTACAATTGTCCTTGAAACAAACTTGAATAATCGCATTCTTCTTACCAAAGCCAAGGAAACCCTTGCTTGGCTGTTGGATTACTTCAATATCTAAATCAGTAATTGAACAATTAAAATCAGCAGATGCTAATTCATATACTTCTTGTAAACATTTAGCTTCAAATTTTTTCATAGTTAATTCCTATTTTTTTTCGGCTCTTTTTCTTTCAAATACTTTGTTTATGTAATACTGTTGTGAAATTGTAAATACGTTATTTACAAACCAGTATAATGTAAGTCCTGCTGGGAACCATAAGAAGAAGAATGTAAATACAACTGGTAACATTTGGAATATTTTCTTTTGCATTTCATCTTGCATTGTATTTGGTGTAATTTTTTGTTGTAAGTACATTGATGCACCCATTAAAATTGGTAATACAAAATATGGATCCATTTCAGCTAAATCATGTACCCACCAAATCCACTCTGCACCTTTTAATTCAATTGAATTTAAAAGTACTCTATAGATTGCGAAGAATACTGGAATTTGTAAAACTAATGGTAAACATCCACCCATTGGGTTAGCACCATGTTTTTTATATAATTCCATCATATGCATTGATTGTTTTTGTTTATCATCTTTATATTTAGCTTGAATTTCTTTCATTTTTGGTGCTAAATCTTTTAATTTTTGCATAGAAACCATACCCTTGAATGATAAAGGATATAATACAAGCTTAATTAAAATTGTTAAAATAACAATAGTCCAACCCCAGTTTCCAACATAAGATTGAATAAACTGTAATAATGTAAACATTGGTTTTGCAATAAATGTAAACCAACCATAATCGATTACATCTGTTAACTCTTTATTTAAAGCTTCTAAGTCTTTAAAGTTTTTAGGACCTACATATCCTGAAAAAGAGATATTATCATTTGCATGAATAAATGCTTGTGCATTAGATTCAGCATCTGGCATTAATGTAATTGCTAATGTCTTTTCAAAATTATAAATAACTGTTGCATAATATCTATCAAAGTTAGAGATAAATTTTATTCCTGTTAAGTTTTGAGTTTTATCTAAATCACCATCTTCAATAGTTGTTAAAGTACCATCGGCTAATTTACCCATTAAACCATGAACAGCATACATATCTGCTAATACATTTGGTCTAAATCCATTTGTAATAAAGAATTTTTTAGCATTAGTTGATTTTACATTTAAGTCATAATGTCCATCAGGATAAATTGTAAATGTTTTAGTTAAAACAGTTTCACCTAAGTCTTGTGTTAAAACTAATTTTTTAGCTTCTGTTTTTGCATCAATTGTTGAAGCACTTGCAACTAAATTTACTCTAAATGCTTTATTATTAATATTAGCATCTGTAAATCTAACTTCTAATGGCTTTAATTGATTAGCTTCAAAAAGCTTAATTTGATTACCATCTTCATCTTTGTATTTTTCTTCAAGTAATGTTACTTGTGCAATTCTACCAAATTTATCTATTTGGATAATATTTTCTCTAGTTGTAATAACTGAAATAATATCTGAAGGAGCAATTGCTTTACTTGATAATGCCTCAACTGATTTACTCATATCAATTGCATTACCCGTTGGGTCTGTTGCTACCATATTTACATTTGGTGTTGCTTTTTGAGTTTGTTCTTGTTTTGCTTGCGCAGATTTAGCTTCTTGTTGTGGTTTTAATACTAAAAACTCATAAGCTAAGAAAAATACAAAAACGACTACCGTCATTATTAACATTCGTTTCTGCATACCATTATTTTGATTCATATTGTTCATACTTCTATTTCCACTCCCGATTTTTAACTACAAAATACTTGTTATTTTCAACTGGAATATACCAATATTTTATTTTGATTTTTCCAAAATTTACATTTTGAAGTTTGTTTAACTTTACTACTGGATAGTCAAATCCTCCAGCAAAAAGTTGATTACATTTTAATATGCGTGTTATTGTAAAATAAATAGCCTTAAAAAATGTATTATTATCTACTTGCCATAGTGCATATTGTGAACATGTTGGATAATATCTACACGATCCAAAAGAGATGATAGTTAAATACTTTTGATAAAACCTAATTAAGTATTTAAATATTGTTTTCATTGAAGGAGTTCTAATCTTTTTAGTGCGAAGTCGAAATCTTTTTTAAGTTGTAAAAAACTTTTATCATTTATTGTATTTTTAACAACAAATATATATTTTCCAGATTTGATTCTATTTTCGTAAGTTGCGAACAATGCTCTCATTCTTCGTCTTGCTTTATTTCTAAGTACTGCGTTACCCACTTTTTTTGAAGTAACAAAAGCCGCTTTTAGCTCATCATTAGAACTAAAAAAAGCGACAAAAGATGACGTATGCCATTTTTCACCGCTTCTGTATAGTTTGTTAAAGTCTTTTGAACTATTTAAACGGTGAGATTTGCTTAAGCAGCTAATCTTTTTCTACCTTTAGCTCTTCTTGCTTTGATAACTTTTCTACCGTTTTTAGTAGCCATTCTTACTCTAAAACCATGTGTTCTCTTTCTAGGAGTGTTATGTGGTTGATATGTTCTTTTCATGCTAGTATTCCTCTATATTCACTATTTAAGTTGCGGAGTATAGTTAAACTATGCTTAATATTTCTTTAGTTTAACTATATCCCCTCTATTTTTTTGAAAAATTATGTTTTCAAAAATTTGTGTTATTATATCTATAATCTTTTAATTAATAGGTTAATTGACACAAATTATTTAATATTATTTGCTTTTAGTAGATAATTAACTGATAATTGTAAGTACCTCATCATCCTTAACATCAAATACTATAGTACTTCCTTCACTAATTTTATCCTCTAAAATTAAATCAGCTAATCTATCTTCAATTATTTCATACATAGCTCTCATTAATGGTCTTGCACCGTAAACTGGATCAAAACCAATTTTTGCAATATAATCTTTTGCATTTTGTGTTAATTCAATTTTTATATCTTTTTCTAACACTTTATTTTTAATATTTTCAAATAATATATCTACAATATTAGTAATTGCTTGGATTCCTAATTGCTCAAAAATTACAATATCATCAAGTCTATTTAAAAATTCTGGTTTAAAATATGATTTTATTTCACTTAAAACCTCATTTTTTCTTTCATCTTTATCTGATATTTCAATTATTTTAGAACTTCCAATATTTGATGTTAAAATAATTATTGTATTTTTAAAATCAACCGTTACACCTTTATTATCTGTTAATCTTCCATCATCTAATACTTGTAATAAAAGGTTAAATACATCAGGATGTGCTTTTTCTACTTCATCAAATAGTATTACAGAATATGGTTTTCTTCTAACTGCTTCTGTTAATTGACCACCTTCATCATATCCTACATAACCAGGTGCTGCTCCAATTAATCTACTAACAGCATGTTTCTCCATATATTCACTCATATCAAATCTAATTAACGATTTTTCATCATCAAATAAGAATTTTGCTAGAGTTTTTGCACTTTCAGTTTTCCCAACACCTGTTGGCCCTAAGAACATAAATGAACCAATAGGACGTGAGTCTTCACTTAAACCTGCTTTATTTCTCTTAATAGCTCTACTGATTGCTTTAATAGCATCATCTTGCCCTACTACATCTTGTTTTAATACAGATTCAATTTGTAAAACTTTTTGTTTTTCAGAATTTAGCATCTTATTTACAGGAATTCCAGTCCATCTTGAAACAATACTAGCAATAGAATCTTCATCAACTGAATTTTTAAGAAGTGTTCCCTCTTCTTGCATTCTATTCCATTTTTCATCGTTTTCTTTAACTTTGGCTTCTAATGTTGGAATTTCACCATACTCTATTTGTGCAGCTTCTTCAAATTTAGATTCTCTTTTAGCTATATTCGCTTTTGTTTTTAATTCATCTATTTTAACTTTTAATTCACTTGTAGCATTAAAAGTTTGTTTTTCATTTTCAAATCTTGCTTCTAAGTTTTGTTTTTCTTCATTTTTATTGGCTAATTCTTTTTCAATCTCTTTTAATCTATCTTCATTTTTTTTATTTTTCTCCATTTTTAATGCTTCTTTTTCAACATTTAATGTTTGAATTTCTCTTTTTATTGTAGACAGTACTGTTGGTTCACTCTCAATTTGCATTTTTAACTCAGCACCTGCTTCATCAATTAAATCAATAGCTTTATCAGGTAAGAATCTATCTGTTATATATCTATTTGATAATTTTGCAGCTGCTACTAAAGCTGAATCATTAATAGTAATATTATGATGAGTTTCAAGTTTTTCTTTTATACCTCTTAAAATTTGTAATGCTTCATTTACACTTGGTTCATTTACATTTACAGGTTGAAATCTTCTTTGCATTGCTGTATCTTTTTCAAAATACTTTCTATACTCTTTTAATGTTGTTGCACCAATTGTATGAAGTTCACCTCTTGCAAGGCTTGGTTTTAAGATATTTGCAGCATCCATAGAACCTTCACTTGCCCCTGCTCCAATAATAGTATGAATTTCATCTATAAATAAAATGATATTTCCAGCTTTTTTAACCTCATCAATAACAGATTTTAATCTATCTTCAAACTCACCTCTATATTTAGCACCAGCAATCATTGCACTCATATCTAATGTTACAACTCTTTTATTTAGTAAACTTGTTGGAACATCTTTATTTACTATTCTTTGAGCAAGACCTTCTGCAATTGCTGTTTTACCAGTTCCTGGTTCTCCTAGTAGTATTGGGTTGTTTTTTGTTTTTCTAATTAAAATTTGCATCATTCTATTGATTTGTTCATCTCTACCAATTACAGGATCTAATTGTCCATCAATAGCTTTTTTATTTAAATCAATCCCATATTTACCTAAAGCTTCTAAATTATCATCAGAACTTGCACTATCAATCGTAGCACCTGCTCTCATAACTTCAAGTTCTTTTTTTGCATCATGAAGATTTATATATTTACCTAATACCTCTTTTATCTCACTAGAATCAAAGTTTGCTATTAACCATGTATCAATTGCAATAAATGAATCTCCATAAGTAGTCATTAATCCTTCTGCTTTTTGTAAAGAAGATAATACATTTCTTGAAAGTCTGATATTTTCTTTAGTAACAGAGGAAACACTAGATAACTTTGAAGCATTTGATTTTGCTTCTAATAATATTGCTGTTTTATCTATATTCATCTTATTTAATAATTGATTTAATACTGAATTTGTATTTGTAAGTAAAGCCCAAAGTAGATGTATTACTTCAACTTCTTGATTTTTATTATGTAAAGCTAAAGCTACAGATGAATCTATAGTTTCACTTAGTTGGTTTGTCATTTTTTCAAAAATTTTATTCATTTTAGCACTCCTTGTATTTAACTGCTAATCAAATTATAGCAACTTGAGTCAATATTTGTCAAGTTGTTTAAAACCAAATTCTAATATATCAGTCTTTTTATAGTAATATTATATCAATAATTCAAATATATAAGAAGGTTTTTAAATGTTATGTGGAATTGATGAAGCAGGCCGAGGTCCAATTGCTGGTCCATTAGTAGTAGCTGGTGTTGTTATAAAAAATGAAATAAAAGGATTAAATGATTCTAAGCAACTAAGTGAGAAAAAAAGAGAAGCTTTATTTGATACTATAAAAGAGAATACTTATCATCATATTGTATTTACAGATGCTAAAACAATAGATGAAATTGGATTATCTTTATGTTTAAAGAACTCGATTTTAGAGATTATGCAAAAACTTCAAGAAAATTCATCTTCTTTTTTAATGGATGGTAATACATCATTTGGAATACAAAATTTAGAACATAAGATAAAAGCAGATGCAACAGTTCAAGAAGTAAGTGCAGCTTCTATTCTTGCAAAAGTGAGTAGAGATAGATATATGTGTAAAATTGCAGGTGATTATCCAAACTATAATTTTCAAAAACATAAAGGATATGGAACAAAAGCACATCTAGATGCTATTAAAGAGTTTGGAAGAAGTGATCAACATAGATTCACATTTAAACTAAAAGCTTTAGGAGAAGAAGCAATTAAAACAAATAAAGCTACTCAAAAGAGTTTATTCTAAATATAAGTTATTATACAAATTGTTTATATATTAATCACTATTTAACTACATTTTAAAATAATTTTGATAAGATATGAGTATATATAATTTAAAAAGAAAGGCTAGAAAATGCAATTACATGTATCTCCTGAAGTGATTTTATCACAATTAGGTTATTCAAAAAGTGAAACATCTTTACAACAAGCTGAAAAAATGATTAATAATACAAATGAGTTTGATAAATTTTCAAAACACATTTTTGCACTAAATGATCATTTAAAGAAAATGAATGCATATGTTGGATTATCAAATAAAACAGATTACTTAAAAATCAAATGTGATGAAAATGATGCTGAAGCAATTTTAGAAGAGTTTCATGATGAAGTTTCACATTGGGCAAATAAGTACAATGTAAAACTACAACAATTAGATAAAAAACCTATTTACTATATTTTAGGTACAAAATAATTAAAATATTTTTTTAAGAGTATGACAGTAAGGCACCTTTTGGTGTCTTGCATAATAGTCTTGATGATATTCTTCTGCTTCATAAAATGGAACTAATTCATATAAAGAAGTAGCTACTTCATAATCTTTATTTTCTAACTCTTTTATAACTTTTTCACAGATTTCTTTTTCTTCATTATTACTATAATAAATAGCAGATAAATATTGACTTCCTATATCTGGACCTTGACCATTTGTTTGTGTAAAATCATGAATTTCAAAAAATAACTTAACTAAATTTTCATAAGATACTAGAGTATCATCATATTCAACTTTCACTACTTCTAAATGCCCAGTCATTCCAGAACAAACTGATTGATAGTCAGGATTAGGTGTATGTCCACCCATATATCCAGAAACGGCACTAATTACTCCATTTAACTTTGCAAAATGATATTCAACACCCCAAAAACATCCAGCTGCAAAATATGCTTGTTTTATACTCATTTAAAATTCCTTTATTTTTTCTCAAAATTAAGAGATATTGAATTTACACAATGTCTTGTATTTTTTGAAGTAAAACCTTCTCCTTCGAAAACATGACCAAGATGTCCACCACAATTTGAACAAACAATTTCAACTCTTCTTCCATCAACATCAGGAACTCTTTTTACAGCACCTTGTATATTATCATCAAAACTTGGCCAACCACAACCTGAAGAAAATTTTGTATCTGATTCATATAGTTTTGTATTACACTTCTTACAAGTAAAAATACCTTTTTCATAAAAATCATTAAATTCTCCAGAAAAAGGTCTTTCAGTTCCTTTATTCTCAATTACTCTAATCTCTTCATCATTTAATTTATTAAACATTTATAACCTTTAGTATCTATTTTATAAAACGATAAACTCTTTTTGAATTAATACTTTATTGTCATAAAGAATTTTTCCTAAAAAAATATCTCCAACAATAAATTTACCAACACCTTTTGGAGTTCCTGACATTAAAATATCATTATCTTCAAAATCTAAAAAAGTTCTTGCTTCATTTATAATATCTTCTGGCTTATTTATCATTAAAGATACATCGCCTTTTTGTTTTAATTCACCATTTATAAAAAGTTCAACTTCTAATTTTGAAATATCATCATTAAAACTTACAAAATCAGAAAATACAGCTGATTTATGAAATGATTTTGCTCTTTCCCAAGGTAAACCTTTTTCTTTTAACTTAGTTTGTACTTCTCTTAATGTTAAATCTAAACCAAAACCAACTGCTGTTATTTTATTCTCTTTTATAATAAATG
>NZ_JBGUES010000110.1:0-7679 GCF_041821165.1 Poseidonibacter sp.
TTCAAGAAAAGAAACAGCTCTCTTTTCTGCAAAATCTCCTTTTACTCTACTCATGATGATTTAATATCATCCTCCACCAACAAATTGTAATAACTCTAATTTGTCATTATCTTTTGGAATATATGATTTCCAGTCATCTTTTTTTACAATTTCCATATTAATAGCAGCAGCCATTACTTTATCTTCAATTTGTAAACTTGTAATAATTTCTTGTAATGTAACATTATCGTCAAATTGTTTATCTTCACCATTTATAAGTAGTTGCATTAATTTTTACCTTTTAATTATCTTTTTCATATTCAATTATATAACCAAAACCTCTGGTATTTGTTATAAAATCTTCTTTTAGAACTTTTTTTAATCTATTGATTTCTGCTCTAATTGTAGCATTATCAATTTCATTATCATTCCAAACAAACTCTCTAAATGTATCGTAATCTACTAAAGAGTTTCTATATCTTGCAAGTAACTGGATAATTTGAATTTGTCTTTTAGGAAGAATAACTTGTTTGTCATTGTACAAAAGTGTTAATGTATTTGAGTTAAAACTATAACTATCTGATAACTTTTTATTTTGTTTCAATGAAATACTTGTTTGAGATATTTTATTAATTCTTAGTGTTAACTCTTTTAAATGAAAAGGTTTTTTTAAATAATCATAACAACCTAGTTCAAATGCTCTTGATATTTCTTCTATATCAATTAGTGCAGAAATATAAATTGTTGGAATTATTTTATTTCTTTTATGTAATGTTTCTAATACTTCAAAGCCATTAATATCAGGAACATTAATATCTAGAATCAAAAGTTCAAAATTTTCATTTTCTAAGATTCTAAGACAATTAGTTCCATCTCTTACAGTTCTTAATTCATGTCCTGTAGATTGTAGATATTGAGTAATAGCTCTATTTAACATTACATCATCTTCTAAAAGTAAGATTTTCATTGCTCCTCCATTGGAAAAATATATTTAAACGAGGTGTAGTACTCATTTGAATCAATAGCAATACGAATATTCTCTTCATCACAAATTCTTTTAACTAAACTAAGTCCAAGTCCAAAACCTTGTTGAGTAGATTCTTCTCTATAATACTCTTTAAAAATCTTTTTTGGATATTGAATATATTGTGAACAACTTGAGATATCTATTGTAAATTGATTGTTTGTTCTTATCATTGTAATATAAATATTTGAATTTTCTGCTGTATATTTTATAGCATTTGTTAGGTTATTATCAATAATTCTTTGTAATTTTGTTTCATTAAAATTATAATTTAAAGATTTTTCTTGTGTGTGAAATATAAATTTTGAACCAATTTGTAAAGCAGGTAATCTAAAAAAATCTATTCTAGACCTTATATAATCAATAACATCAATATTTTTACATGGATAACTTACTTGGTCTTTTTTTACTAAATAACTTAAATCATCATAGATATTAAAAATATTTTTTAATGCAACTTCGATATTTGACAAATAATGATTTTTCCCATGTTCCATTTCATATAGTTCAATATTACTCATTATTACAGATATTGGAGTATTTGTTTCATGAACAGCATGTCTTAAAAATATTTTTTGTGATGCAACTAAAATTTCTGAAGTGAATTTTTCTGATTCTAAATTTTTTGATTGAACATCATAATCTTTTGATGATTGATCCATTAAATGTGTAAGAATCTGCATGGTTTCAGAATAATTACTTGCTTTATTTGCTATTTTTTCAGAAAGGAAATCAATTTTATTATGATGATTTTCATCTTCTGTTAATGCAACTACTGTAAATGCTTGATTTAATAATTCAACTTTCTTTTTATTTGTATAAAACTCTCCATGAGTAAAAAAACCTACAGTATTCGTAATTTTGGCAAATGCACTATTTTCTTTTTGAATTAAATCAGGAATATATCTTCGTCTTGCCATACATGAGTAGATAAAAAAACTCTGTGTATTTAAATAATTATCTAGTGATTCAATAATTGGGTCTTTTAATATTGTTTCTGTATTAGCAAATCCAAATTGTACAGTATCTGAAACTTTAAAATTCCCCGTATATTGAAAACTTCCATCATCATATATTTTAATAAGTCCTCTTGCAATAAGAATTTTATCTCTTTTTACTAATAAAGGGAATGAAATAGCATTTTCAATTAAATTATCAACAATATTTTCACCTAGATATTTTTTATAAAAATCTATTGTTTTCATTCCATTAATTTCATAAATTCTATTATTTTGAACTTTTGTTATCTTATGTTCAACCCCAATTGATGACCAGTTAAATCTATAATCATTTTTTACAAGTAAAATATCAGAATTTAATGAAACACCAACTGCTCCATATTTTAATATTTCTTTTTCACATGATATATAAGTATTAGAAAAACTTGCATTATCAGCAGCCATTCCACCACAAACAATTACATCTTTACTAATAGATGAGACACCTTCTAAAAAAGCATCTGCATTCATTTGTAAGCCATCTGTAAATAAAATTAAAAGTTTTGTATTATTTGTGATTAAATCTTTTGCAAGTTTTTCACCTTTTTCAAAAGATGTTCCTTTTTTGACATATGAACTTTTTACTAGTGTATTTTTAAAAGTAGAAATAGAAACTACAATAGAGTTTGTTTGAACTTTATGTTCATTTATTTCACCATCTGTACTACTTCCTATACAAATAGCATTTGGTAATTTTTCTAATAAATAATCAATAGTGCTTTTAAAATCATTTTCATTTTTTCCACTAAAAACTTGAATTAAAATATTCTTTTCATTTTTATATAATTCAAAATCAATACTATTATTTAGTAGATTATCTTTTATTGTATAGTTAGTAGTTTTCATAGCTTAGTTTTTATCCATATTTTTTCTTACATTTAATGTTTTAAATCTATCACCCATACCAGTTGGTTCTAATAATGTTTTTACATTTTGTGTTTCTCTTAAATATGTTGATTCAAGAACATTAGCTTTTAAAATTTCTAATAATTCAATAATTCCGAACTCTACAAGAGATTTTAATTGAGTATTAAAAACTACATCATCTAAACCATTATCTTTAAAACAATCACCCAAATAGTTAAAATGAACATCATAAGTAATATCAGAGTTTTTATAAAGTTTTTCTAGGTCTAAATCATCTTCAAAAATTGGAAAGACTTCATGTTTTTCATAAATTCTTGCAGAAAAATCATTTCTTGGATATCTATCTCCATAATCAAAAGTAAGGAATTCAAAATGCTTGAAATTATTACAAAGTGTATCTACAAACTCTTTGTATGATAGTCCAACTTCACCTTTTGTAATATTGTATTTTTTACAATGATTTATTAAGTCATTATCTATACAATCAATAAAATTAATTTTATGATTTTCCACAAAGGCTTGTTGTAAAATATCATCTTTTGTAGTGTAAACTAATTCACAAGCAAAAGCATCAAATATTTCATTTGCTAAAATAAATGCATTATCAAGTTTTACATCTGTAATATCATAATAGTGTTTAAGTGAAATAACATCACCAAATGATTCTTTTATATATTTTGTTTGTTGCTCTTGTAAGTTTTTAAATCTTTCAACAATTGCAAAATTTAAAGTATCAAGAAGTTTTGGTTCAAGAGTATAAATAAATTGAATAACATCAGCAAGTAAATACCCATGATGAGCACCAATTTCAACTATTGTTGTATCTTTTGGTAAAAAACCACTTTTTATAGATTGGATAATTTTCTTTGCAATTGCTCCACCAAAAAATGATGAGGTTGAAACTGCTGTATAGAAATCTCCATCTTTACCTATTTGTTTGTAATTTGAATAGTAACCTTCATTGGCATATAACCATTCATTAAAATATTGACTAAATTTTTTCATGAAATATTGTATCAAAAAGTAGGTTTTGAAGATGTAAAACTAATGCAAATAAAAAGATTTCTCTTTTTATTTACATGTATCTGTTACTGATTGTTGATTTGGATATAAGAATATCTCTACTCTTCTATTTAAAGCCATATTTGTAGCATTTGTATTTGGAGCAATTGGTTTATCATAAGAACAACCTTTTGAGAATATTTGATTTTTTACTCCTGAGTTATAAATAACTGTACCAACATTTGAAGCTCTTTGCTCTGATAGTTGTTTATTTAAAGAGTAAGTTCCTCTATTATCAGTATGTCCTACAACTTGAACTAAAGTATTTGGATATTTTGCTAAAACACCTGTAACTTTATTTATTTTTGCACTTGCACTCATAGTTGGATTTGCTTGGTTTGTTTCAAACATCATTGCATCTCTAAACATAATTTTTACGTAATTATCAGTATTTGATACAATTAAATCTTGACTTGGGTCTAAAGGAGCATTTGGATTATTATTTACATTTGTGTTTAAACTATTAGCAACTTCTTTTGCTTGTTTATCCAAACTATATCCAATAGCTCCACCAATAGCAGCACCAGTGACTGCTCCTATTACTTTGTTTCTATTTTTATTTCCACCGCCAATATTATTACCTAAAGCAATACCAGCAATAGCACCAATAGTTGTACCAATTATGGCTCTTTGATTGTCATCAATCGTTTGGTTCCCAGTTTTAGTGGCACATCCTGATATCATTGTTACAACAACAATAGAAGACAAGATTGTTTTTAAATTCAAAAAATTCATCGTAAATCCTTTAAAATTAATTTATACTTAATTCTAACATAAAAAACGTGAAATAAATGTTGTATAATTAGGTAACTATTATGTAACAAAATTGTGATATAATCTTAATAATTAAATAAGGATAAAGTATGGATAAAAGAACAAAAATATTAGCAACTTTAGGCCCAGCAAGTCATAACATTGAAATCATTGAAGGTTTGATTAAAGCTGGTGCAAATATGTTTAGATTAAATTTTTCTCATGGAACGCATGAATACCATTTACAAACATTAAATAATATTAGAACAGCAATGAAAAACTTAAATACAACTGTTGGTGTTTTACAAGATATTTCAGGACCAAAAGTTAGAATTGGTGATTTAAAAGAACCTTTTGAACTTTTTTCAGGTGATACTATTACATTTTTAAGAGAAGAAATCGTAGGTTATAAACAATCAGATAAAAACTATGTTGTATCAATTAACTATCCAGATATCTTAGATAGAGTAAAAGTTGATGAATATATTTATTTATATGATGGAACAATTAGAGCAAGAGTAACTCAAACAAAGGGTGAAGTAAAAGCTAAAATTGAAAATCATGGTGTTTTAACTTCTAAAAAAGGTGTTAACTTCCCAAATACTGTAATTGCTATTGATGTAATTACAAAAAAAGATGAATTAGATATTGCATGGGGTGTTGAAAATCAAGTTGATTATTTTGCTATTTCATTTGTTCAAGATGGAAAAGATATGCAAAAAGCTAGAAAACTTTTAAATGGTTACAATGGAAAATTAATTGCAAAAATTGAAAAGTTTGATGCAGTTGCAAATATTGATGAAATTATAGAACATAGTGATGGATTAATGGTTGCACGTGGTGACTTAGGAATTGAAGTACCTTATTATGATGTTCCAACTATTCAAAAGATGTTAATTTCAAAAGCAAATCATGTTGGAATTCCAGTAATTACAGCAACACAAATGCTTTTATCAATGACTCAAAATGAAAGAGCAACAAGAGCTGAAATTTCTGATGTTGCAAATGCTGTTTTAGATGGAACAGATGTTGTAATGTTAAGTGAAGAAAGTGCAGTTGGTGAAGACCCTGTAAATGTTGTTGATACAATGAGTAATATTATTTCAAGAACAGAAGATATTTATGATTATGATAAACAATATAAGTTTGAATATTTAGATGAGTTTGATGTAATTCAATCAACTGTTACAAAACTTGCAGATGATTTAGGTGCAAAAGGTATCTTAGCACTTACAAGTTCAGGAAGATCAGCTGTGAAAATGTCAAGATATAGACCAAAAACTCCAATATTTGCATTTACACATAAAAAGAAAGTTTTAAACTCTTTAACTGCTGTTTGGGGTGTTGAATCAGTTGGAACTATAAAAGAAGCACAAGCTTCAAAAATGTTCCAAAAGATGTTAAAAGCACTTGCACAAAAAGGAAAATTAGATAAAAAAGGTACTTATGTTGCAACTGTTGGTTATCCAGTAGGAATGCCAGGAAGTACAAATACTATCAAAATTCTAACACCTTCTGAAATTGAATACTATTTAAATTTCAGCGAAAAAAAGAAATAAAAAAGAAGTAAGATTTAATCTTACCTCTTTTATATCACAATCGAAAATCTAACTCCATTTTTAATATTTTCAGCATATAAATCTCCATTAAAATTGTTTTTAATTATCTCATAACATATATACAAACCTAAACCTGTACCTTGAGATTGATGTTTAGTAGTAAAGTATATATCAAAAATTTTATGTATTATATTTTCAGGTATACCTGTTCCATTGTTTTCTATATTTATAATTACTTTATCATCTAATTTTTTTATTTCAAGTATTATCTCTTTATTTATATTTGCCTCATTACTTACTAGTGCATCTTGGGCATTATTTAAAATATTTAAAATAACTTCAGTAAAGCTTTTAGAATCTCCATATATTATTATTTGTTCTTCTGGTATTATAGTTTTTAAAGAAATATTTTTATTTTGTAGTGATGATTCAACAATACAAATAATAGCTTCAATCTTATCCTTTAAAATAAACTCTTCTTGAATATTATCACTTCTAATAAACTCTTCAAAATCACTAATAGTTTTAGATAGTGTTTGTGTTTTATCAACTATTTTTTTTAAGCCATTTCGCAGTTCATCCTCTTCTAGACATTTAATCTCTTCTTTTAATTTAAGACCACTTGCAATACTTGATATTACAGATAAAGGTTGTCTCCAATGATGTGCAATATTTGATATCATTTCAGCCATTTGTGCTAAATGGAATTTTTGTTTTAATAATAAATCTTTTTTAGTATTTTCTTTTATTGCTTCATCTATTTTTTCTTTTAGTGAATTATTTAAATCTTTAAGCTCTTTTTCTTTTCTATGCGCAATTTTGATTGATGGAATTACAATAAATAAAGCTTCAAAAAGTAGAGTTAATAAAGTACCAACTAATATATAAAACTCTCTTTTTAATAAGTTGTTGATTGTTGTTTCACTCTCTTTCTCAAATACATTTACAGCATAATCAAGTTTTGGTAATAAAGTAAAAGAGTAAGATTCTATCTCTTTTAATACCATTAAATCATCTGTTTTATAAAAGTCATCAAGTAATTTAAAATATTTATTCACTTTATCATCTAAATTATAAGGTTTATTAAAATAAATATCATTTGTGTCTTTAGACGTTAGGTTATTTATTATAAATGTATGATCTTTTTTCATTAAATCAATTAAGTCAATTAAATGTTTTTTTAAATCTTCATTTTTAGACTCACTAAATCTTTTTGCAATTAAAGTTGTCTTTTGAGATAACATTCTTTGTTTTCCACTTAAATTAATGATTTTTGCATAAATTTCTTGTTCATGAATTAGTTTGTTCATTGTAAAATAAGCAAAAAAAGACCAAGAAGCAAGTGTAATAAAAACTATTGCATAAATTAATTTCAGGTTTAAATAATTTTTTAATATTCTATTCATAACTTATACTCCGTAATTTATATATTGTATC
>NZ_JBGUES010000111.1:0-7603 GCF_041821165.1 Poseidonibacter sp.
GTGCAACAATAATAAATGCTTTTAATTCAAGAATAGAAGAAGCTAAGTCTAATACAGCTTCAGGTATTCCATTTTCCTCTTCTTCAACAGTACTGTAAAGAGGTAGTCTTAAATCAACTAAATTGATTAATTCAACTTCACAATTTTGTTCTTGTGCTAACTCTTTTAATTTTAAACCTAATTTTTGATTATTATTAGAACTAGCAATTAATATTCCAATTTTTGACATAATTTATTCCTTATTTATAACATATTTGAATGTACGATATTATATCAAAGCATAACTTGTATTTGATATTATCGAGGAATTTAGGATAATTATAATAATATACATTATGGAAAACAAAAAAGAAAAACAAATACTAAATATAATAAAATTTACTCCACCTCTATTTATAATAATTGCCTCAATTTTAATAACACTATTCTTATACTTTGAAAATAAAAATACTTTTAAAATCGAAAAAAGTAAAATTGAAAATAAATATATTCAAGAAAATAAAATAAAAATAAAAGAAGAAGTAGATAAAGTTCATAGTTTTATAAAACTTATACAAAAAAATACTGAACAAGAATTAAAAGATTCTATAAAACAAAGAGTTTATGAGGCTCACTCAATTGCTAATAGTCTTTATGAAAAATATAAAGATACAAAATCAAAAGAAGAAATTTTTGAGATGATAAAAACATCGCTAAGAGAGGTTAGATTTAATGATGGAAGAGGGTATTTCTTTTTTGATGATATAAATGGAACTAAATTATTCTATCCTATTAGTAAAGAGATTGAAAATAAAAACTTATTAAATTTTACTGACTCAAATGGTTATAAGTTTATGGAAAAAATAATTCAAACAATAAAAGATAAAAATGAAACTTTTGATCAATATTATTGGTATAAACCAAATGATCAAAATAAAACTTATCGAAAAATATCTTTTTACAAATATTTTGAACCTTATAATATTGTAATAGGTACAGGAGAATATTTTGATGACTATGAGAATATTACAAAACAAAAGATACTTCAATATATTAATCTTATTAGATATGGAAAAACTGGGTATATCTTTGTAATTGACTATAATGGAACATATTTAAGCCATTTTAGAAAAGAGTATATAGGTAAAAGTGCTATTGAAAATAATGATACAAAATCTATTGAAAAAGTAATTAATGCTTTAATAGATATTTCAAAAAATGGTGAAGGTTATTATAGTTATATACAAAATAAAAAGATTGATACAAAAATAGCGACAAAAAAAATTAGTTATGTTAAAGGTTTAAATGAATGGGATTGGATGATTGGAACTGGATTTTATGAAGATGAAATGATTTTAAATATTGAAAATAAAAAGAATGAATTAAATGATAAATTTGATAAATATGCTCAAGATATTCTTGTAGTTAGTTTTTTATTAACAATAATTTTATTATTAGTATCTATTTATATTTCAAAACTTTTAGAAACAAAATTTAATGAATATAAAAAAGATATAAAACATCAACAAAATATGCTTGCTCAACAATCAAAAATGGCTGCAATGGGCGAAATGATTGGAAATATCGCTCATCAGTGGAGACAACCACTTTCAACTATAACAACAGCCTCTACTGGAATTGCACTACAAAAAGAGCTAAATATTTTAAGTGATGAACAGTTATATGAATCAACAAAAAAGATAAATGATTCTGCTCAATACTTATCAAAAACAATTGATGATTTTAGAAATTTCTTTTCACCAAATAAAGAGAAAACAACATTTCTAATAAAAAGGACATTTGAAAAAACATTAAACTTATTAGAAGCACAATTTCACTCAAAAGATATTGATATTATTACAAATATTGAAGATTTAGAATTATATACAATAGAAAATGAATTAATCCAAGCATTAATCAATATTTTAAATAATGCAAAAGATGAATTAATTAAACTTGAAAGTGAACACAAAAAACTTATATTTATAAATGTAAGAAGTGAAAATAAAAAAGTAATTATTAGTATAAACGATAATGCAGGTGGAGTTCCACTTGAGAATATAGATAGAATATTTGAACCATATTTTACAACTAAACATAAAAGCCAAGGCACAGGAATAGGCTTATATATGACAGAAGAAATAATTGTAAAACATCTAGAAGGCTTAATATTTGTAGAAAATAAAAATTTTATATACGAAGATAAATCTTATACTGGAGCATTGTTTAGTATTGTTTTACCAGTTTCTTAAATATCTCAAAGTTTATTCCTTAATATTAAAAAAACAAATAAAAATATTATTAGTAAACAAAAAAAGTATATGAAACTTTTTAATAATAGATTATAATGTAAAAAATAAAAGGATTTGCTATGTCTTGTAAGAAATGTACAGAAATATTTGTATTAGAGAATAAACCTTCAACTATTTACTTTATTAGTGAGTTTGATGAATTAATATCAAAGTCACATAATTTTTTAAAAAAACTACAAATTGATGTAAAAGAGATAAATGGATTAATATGCATTAGTGTTGATGACACAGAAATGTTTTTTATTGAAAATTTAGATGCTTTAAATACAAGTTTTAATTCACATGAAAAAAATGATATAAAGTTATTCATTGAAGATGAAAAAAATAGTTTTACATATCAATCTATGTTATTAGCTAAACCTCTTCAAAGATATATAAATATTCTTGAGGATAAAGAGTTCTTTGATATTATCAATAATGAATCATTAACATCTCATTTTCAACCAATAATTAATATGAAAGATAATTCAATTTATGGATATGAAACACTAGCTCGTGGTGTAAGAGAAGATGGAACTTTAGTTTATCCTGATGAGTTATTTAAAAAATCTAAAAGAAATGATTTAAATTTTAGACTTGATAGACTTTGTCGTGAAAGTTCACTAAAAACAGCAGCTACAAAAAAAGTACATCAAAAAGTATTTATTAACTTTATACCAACTTCTATTTATGATCCTGAATATTGTTTAAACTCAACAGTAAAATGGGCAAAACAATTAGAGTTTGATCCATCACAAATAGTATTTGAAGTTGTAGAAACAGAATTAGTAAAAGATCAAAAACATCTTAAAAATATTCTTGAGTATTATAGAAGTAAAGGTTTTAAAATTGCACTTGATGATGTAGGAGAGGGTTATTCTAGTTTAAATATGCTAATTGAACTTAAACCAGACATCATAAAAATTGATAGAAATATAATAGATGGTATTGATAAAAATGAACTTAAGCAATCGGTTTATAGAGCATTATTTAATCTTGCACGAGAGCATAATATTACTGTTCTAGCAGAAGGTGTAGAAACTGTATATGAACTTGAAATGATTAAATCTATTGGAGTTGATTTAGTGCAAGGGTATTATTTTGCAAAACCAACTACAGAACCTATTAGAAAAATATAATCATAAAAAGGATTAATATATGAATATTGCAATAATAGGAGCAGGATTAAGTGGTGCTAATATTTATAATCTTTTAAAAAAAGATAACAATAATGTAAGTATCTTCGAAAAGTCAAGAGGAGCAGGTGGTCGGTGTAGTACGAGATATATAGATGATAAGAAAATAGACCATGGAACACCTTATTTTAAAGTTAGCAATATTGAATTTAAAGAGTTTTGTGATGATATGTGCAAAAATAATAGTTTAATTAAAAAAAGTGATTATTACTATCCAAGTAATGGAATGAATCAATTTTGCAATAACTTGATAAATCAAAAAGATTTATTTAAAAATACAAAGATTGTATCTTGTAAATATCAAAATAATTATTGGATTTTAAAAGATGAAAATGAAATTGAGTATAAAAATTTTGATAAACTTATTATTACAATACCTGCTATTCAAGCTTTAGAATTAGATATAAAATTAACAGATTCTATTTATAAAAAGCTTAAAGATGTTAGTTATAATTCGATTGCAACACTAATTATATACGGTAATACTTTAAAAAATATTTTAAATCCAGAGCTTTTATCTTCAAAAGATTTTAAAAAAGTGATTGATAATTCATCAAAATACAACTATTATGATTTTAGCAGTTACGTTGTTCATTTAAATGAACAAATAACAAATGAACAAAACTTTCAAAATAAAGATGAAATAGAATATTTTATGCTAAAAAAGATTTATGAACTATGTGGTATAAATTTAAAAGATGAGTTTTATATTATCCCACATTTTTGGAAGTATGCTTTTGTATCAAAACCAATAAAAGAAAATTATTTATATGAAGATGATTTATCTTTAGGTTTTTGTGGAGACTATTTTATGGGTGAGGATTTACAAAGTGCTTATATAAGTTCAAAAAGGCTTTATGAGCAAAGGTTTAAATAATTAAAAAAGTTAAATTCTTTAATTATTTATAGGTATATTAATTACAATTTCTAAACCTTTAAACTGCTCTTTATCATACGTATACTCTACATTTTTTACATTAATAAAACCATTGTAAATTTTTGTAACCATTTCATAACAGGTAAATAAACCAAGACCTGTGCCAATTGATGCATGTTTAGAGCTGATATATGGATCAAAGATTTTATTTATAAAATCTTCATTTACTCCACCTGCATTATCTTTTATAGAGATTACAGCATGATTGTTTTCTTCATATATTTTTATAAAGATATATTTTTTAGAAATATCACTTTTTTTGAATGCATCAATAGAATTTTTAAAAATATTTAAAAGAATTTGCATGATATGATTGGAAATATTGCACACCAATGGAGACAACCTTTATCTATAATTTCTTTAGCTTCAATAGGAGCATTATTCCAATATAAAATGGGAATGTTAAATGATAAAATTTTTGAAGAAGAAATGAATTTAATTAATAATAATGCTCAATATTTATCAAAAACGATTGATACTTTTAGAGATTTTTTAAGTGAATCTAAGGAAATCAGAGAAGTTGATATTTCTGAAAGAGTTGAAAGTTCACTAAATATAGTAAGTGCTGCACTTCATAATCATCAAATTAAATTAATTAAAAACTTTAATCCAAATACACACTTTAAGATGAAAATGGTTGCTGATGAATTACCACAGGTTATTATTAATATAATAAATAATGCCAAAGATATATTGGTTGAGAAAAAGATATATAAAGCTTGGATTAGTATAAATATTGTAAAAAAGAATAATAATGTTTCAATCATTATTGAAGATAATGGAGGTGGAGTTCCTGAAAAAATTCTTCCTAAAATATTTGAGCCATACTTTACAACTAAACATAAATCAAATGGTACAGGATTAGGGATTCATATGTCTTATAGAATAATTGTAGAGAGTTTAAAAGGAAACATATATTGTGAAAACACTCTTTTTGGAGCTAAGTTTACAATTGAGTTACCACTAGCTATAAGTTAATGAGAATATTATAAAATAAGTTAGAATAAAATTATTTGTTAATAAAGTTTTTACACTTTATCTGATAAACTGATTATGTAATAAAAAAAGTTTTTTGTAAAAAGTCAAAATATTATTTAAAAGGTATTTTAAATGGTAAGAATAAAAAATAACTTATTGCATTTATCTTTACGAGAAGCCTTCTTAGATATAGTTCCATACTATGTTTTAAGCTCTCTAGGGCTTGTTTTAGTAGATGTCTTTAATGTCGACCCAAATAATACTAATATCTTTATTTCAGCGCTTTTAACTATTTCAGATATATTTATATATATTTTTCCTATTTTATTAGTTGTATCTTTATCTTACCATTTATCAAATAATTATAATGTCCACCGATTTGTAATAATTTCACTTTCTTTACTTGTTTTTATATCAATTTCTTGGTCAATTAATGATGGAAGTTTTGTTTATAATAACGACCTAACAGTCTACGCTTTTCTTTTACCCATATTATGTTTGTATTTATATAGATACTTAATAAAGTTATATTTTTTAGAAATTATTAAAGAAGACATTGTTAGTAAGCAACTTAAAACAGTTATTAACTCTATTATTCCAATTCTTATTATTTATACATTATTTGTTAATTTTATTCCTTATCTAGCACAGGTTATTTATGAATATCTAGATATTTTGTTTATTCGTGAAATTCAAGTATTAGATGTTTCTACTAAAACATTTATTCAACTTGTACTCTCCCATTTAATTTGGTGGGGAACAGGTATTCATGGAACACATGTTTATACAATATTTGCAGATACTACATACTTATATGAATTTATTTTTCCAAATATTACTGCAAAAGACTTTTTATTTAGTTTTTTAGTTACAGGTGGAGCAGGGGCAACTCTATCTTTGGTAATTGCAATAATAATAAAATCTAAAAATTACTATACAAGAAAAATTGGTTTTTTAGCACTTCCTTTTTCTATATTTAACATAAATGAAATACTGATTTTTGGTTTACCAATGATTATGAACTTAAAATTTCTTATTCCATTTATTTGTTTACCTATTATTAATTTCTTTGTAACATATATATTTCTTTCTTATGTTCCTGTTCCTGAAGTTCATTCAATTATTTCTTGGTCAACACCAACAATTATTAGTGGATATTTATTAGGAAATGGAGAAACACCATTATTTTCATTACTTCAGTTCTTTAATATTGTTGTAGGTGTATTTGTTTATTTACCATTTTTAAATGTTTATGATAAATCAAATTCAAAAGATTTCGATTTAAATAAATTAAAAGAGAAATTTAATATTAGGGAAAAAATCACATCACTAGAAGAGGTGAGTTTTTTAAAAACTCAAGCTGATATAATTAAAGAGCAAACATCTACTCATAACTTAATAGAAGAATTAGTAAATGGTGATTTATTACTCTATTATCAGCCAAAAATAGATATTAAGAATAATAAGTGTTATGGCTTTGAATCACTACTTCGTTTCCAAAATTCTAAAGGTAATGTACTAGGGCCTTATTTTATTCCACAATTAGAAAAAGCAGGATATGCAAATATTATAGATATTTGGGTAATAAATACTGTATCAAAAGATTTACTTATTTGGGAAGAACTTGGATATTTTCCTGAAATCAGTATTAATATTTCTCCTGAATCTTTAAGTAGTGAAGTTGTAGTAAATAAAATTATTCATAAGCTAAAGAATAAAAATATTTCAATTGAAATTTTAGAAAGAACATTTGCAGAAGAACATAATACTTTTATTAATAATATTACAGAATTAAGAAAAAATGGTTTTAAAATTTATGTTGATGATTTTGGAACAGGTTTTTCTTCTTTACAGTATTTACATACTTTACCAGCAGATATTATTAAACTTGATAGATCACTTTTATTAAATACTAATACAAAAAGAGGAAGGGTGTTATATTCAAATATAGTTAAAATGTGTCAAGATTTAGGATATACGATTACAAGTGAAGGTGTAGAAACAAAAGAAGAAGAAAACTTTCTTAAAAGCATTAATGTTGATATTATACAAGGGTTCTTATATTCAAAAGCAATACCATTTGAAGAAGTATATGCTTATGATAAGGAATTCATCATTGAATAATTTAAAATGGCTTTTAAAATGTTAATTATTTATAGGTATATTAATTACAATTTCTAAACCTTTAAACTGCTCTTTATCATACGTATACTCTACATTTT
>NZ_JBGUES010000112.1:0-7592 GCF_041821165.1 Poseidonibacter sp.
AAAAGATTTTTAGCAGTGTAATCAAAATCATTCTCTTTTCTTTTTAAAGCACCAATTTGTAAAGTTTTTAACTTTGTTAATGTATCTTCATTATAATTTGGAGATTTTAAAAGTTGTGTTAATAATTCTATTGATTCTTTTGAAACATCTTTTAAATTAGATAATTCAATAACAAAAGTTTCAAAACCATTTGAAGTGTGTAAAGATATTGCATTTTCATCAAGTTTTTGAGCAAATTTACTAGAACCTAACTCTTTAGTTCCTTCATTCATTAATTTTGAAGAAAGACTTACTAATCCACTTTTATCTTTATCTTGCATATAACCTGAATTTTGAAAAACCAATTGTAAATTTAAAATTGGTAAACTTTTTTGTTCTTCGAAAATAACTGGTATTTGAATATCATTTACTTCCATATGTTTTACTGATGCACTCATCAAGCTCCCTTGTAAAATAACTAATGCTAATAAGTATTTTTTAAATTTCATAATATATTAGTACTTTTCTAATATCTCATAGGCTGTATTTCTTTTAGCTGGAATTGATCCATTATCTTTAATAAGCCTAATCATTTCCTCTTGATTCATTCTATTTGATGCACCTGCTGCTTTAACAACATTCTCTTCCATCATAGTACTACCTAAATCATTTGCTCCAAAATTTAAAGCTAATTGACCTATATATGAACCTTGAGTAACCCATGAACTTTGAATATTTGGAATATTATCTAAATAAAGTCTAGATACAGCTAATAATCTTAAATATCTATTTGAAGATTGAGCTTTAATATCTGGAATTTCTTTTAGAAGTTGAGTATTTGCACCTTGGAATGACCACATAATAAATGCTCTAAATCCATGCATCTCATCTTGTAAATCTCTTAATAATTCCCAATGTTCAATAATCTCTTCATCCGTTTCAACAGTTCCAAACATCATAGTTGCAGTTGTTTTCATATTAATTGAATGAGCTAATCTATGAACTTCAATCCAATCTTTACTATCCATTTTATTTGGTGCAATTATATCTCTTACTCTATCAGATAAAATCTCAGCTCCAGCTCCTGGAATTGAGCTTAAACCCTTAGCTTGTAATCTTTTTAATACATCTAAAATAGATATTTTCGAAACTTTTGCAATATATTTAATTTCAATAGCTGAAAACCCATGAATAGTAATTTGTGGATATTTAGTGTGAATATGTTCAACTAAATCTTCATAATAATCTATTTTAAGTTTTGGATGAACTCCACCTTGAAATAAAATTTGTGTTCCACCAATTTCAAGTAATTCATCAATTTTTTCATCAATTTCATCAAATTTTAATACATAAGAGTCATCATCTCTTCCATGCCTAAAGAAAGCACAAAATTTACAATCAACCCAACATACATTTGTATAATTAATATTTCTATCAACTATAAATGATGTAATATTTAAAGGATGTAACTCTTGTTTTCTTTCGCTTGCCATTTTTCCTAAGTCTAATAAAGAAGCATTTTGAATTAAATCTAATGCTTCTTTATTCGTTAATCTTTTTTTTATCTCAATTTTTTTAACCATTATTAAAAACTCGCTCCTAAAGAAAATTCAAATGATGAAGTATCATCATTAGCTTCGGCATCAAGTGCTCTTGCAAAAATCAATTGTAAAGGACCCATAGGAGAAATCCATTCTAATAATCCACCAGCACTTGATCTTTTAATTTGTGTAAATGAATCTTGACCTGTCATACCATAATCATAAAATAGTGCCCATCTCATTTTAGCACTTGGTACTAATGGGAAACTCATCTCTAAAGAGTTTGCCCATAATCTTTTGTATGGTTCTTCAACTTCACCATTATCATTATTTGGTCCAAAAGCATAAGATTTATATCCTCTTAATGTTCTAGCACCTCCAAGATATAAAGAATCACCTTGATTAATTTGACCATTATCAATTAAAACTTTTACTTGTGTTCTAAATCTAAAAATCCAATCTAATTCAGTTAAGTCTTCAATTGAATAAAAATATTTTAAATAAGAACTTGATTTAAGATATTTAGAATCACCACCAACACCTGCGTATTCTAATGATGTACCCATTTTATAACCTTCTCTTGGTACATAAAAATCATCTGTATTATCAAAACTTAAATAAGGACTAATAGAACTTGAAATATATTCTGTATCTTCATAATATGTTTTTCCAGCAACTTTTGTAAAAGTAGAAGAGTAAGTATAATCTTCTTCAATAGAATCTAATCTATATCTTAATCCACCATAAAGATTTCTAAATAGTTGTTTTCCAACAGCAACAGAAAAACCTTGTGAAGTTTTATCTACATCATAAGCATCTCTTGAGATTTCTGATTCACTATTATGAACTTCAATTTCACCATTATATTTACTATCATTAATAGCTGGGTTTTTTAAACTAACTGAGAATCTATTTTGCTTAGATGAGATATCAACATTAAGTCCAACACCTAAACCAGTTCCAAAGATATTAGAATCATTTATAGAACCATTAATCATAAACTTATCATAAGAACCATATCCACCACCTAATGTGATAGCTCCAGTTGCTGCTTCTGTAACATTTACTACAATATCAATTTTATTTGCAGAAATACGTTTTTCTTCAATTTTTACATCTTCAAAAAATCTTGATCTTTTTAATTTTGATGTAGTATCTTTAAAGTCTGTTAAGTTATACAAATCACCTGGTGCTAAATAAACATCTCTTCTAATAACTCTATCTAAAGTTCTGCTGTTTCCAGATATTTTAACATCATTGATATAAACTTTTTCACCTGGGATAACATTAAAAACAATATCAACTTTTGAGTTTTCTTTATCTTTTTTTATATCAAACTTAACTTCTGCAAATGCATAACCTTTATTTGCAACTTGTGTTTTAATATACTCTTGATCTTTTCTTAACTTTTTAATATTAAAAGTATTTCCAATAATTAATTTTAATTCAGGATATATATCTTCAGCATTTACAATTGAAGAATCTACATAAATTTTAATATCATTTGTTGTATATTTATTTCCTTCTGTAATAAAGAAATCTAATTTAGCCTGATTTGAAGCAAAATCAATATCTAAAAAAGGCTCTTTAACTTGAGCATCTAAAAAACCTTTTTCAAAATATAACTCATTTATTCTTCTTGCATCATATTTTAATTGATCAATACTAACTTCACCATCATTTTGTCCAAACCACCATGAAGCAAACTCTTTTTCTTTATTAGCAGTTACATCATCAAAGTTACTTCTTGTTAACTCTTTTGCACCATAATAATTAGCTTCAGTGATAATTATCTCATCACCTTTATTTACGTTAAAAGTTACTTTTAGTGTTTCTTCATTAAGTTTTTCAACTTCAGTTTCAACAACAGAGTTTATATAACCATCATTTTCAAGAAGGTCTAATAATATTTTTTTAGCATCTTCTACTCTTTTAGGAGTGTACATAACTCCTTTTTTAAGTTTAATTATTGATTTTAAACCTTCAATATCTTCAGCTCTACTTTTATAGCCTTTGATATCTACATTTGCAATAGAAGGTTTTTCTTTAAAGTTTAATTTTAAATTTCCATTATCATTAAATAATACAATGTCATCAAAATAACCAAATTTATAAAATTGTTTAATAGCATCATTTAATTTATTAGCATCAAGTGTGTCACCAACTTTTACATTTAATGTTTCATTAACAATTTTAGGAGATATTTTATTCAAATTTTTATATTCTATAGATTTTATAGTATCTGCACATAATACTGATGCGCAAGCTAAAGAAAATAGTACGACTTTATTTTTCACACTGATCCTTAATTTCATAATTAGACAATAATATATCTAAATTCACTTTATATGAATATTAATATTCTGCTTATTTTTTAGTTTAAATAACCTAATTTACAGTAGTTTTAATAATAAATCACATCGTAATTTATTTTAAATAAACATTAAGATATAATCCCGTAATTTATAAAAAAGGTTGTATTTTGAATATTGGAATAGTAGGGCTTGGATTAATGGGTGGTTCTTTTGCAAAAGCTGTTAAAAAATATGGTATTGCGAATAAAGTATATGGATATGCAAGAAGTGAAAAATCAAAAAAACAAATTTTAGAACTAAATCTTGTTGATGAACTTGTTGATATTAAAACTTTAAAAGAAAAATCTGATTTAATTGTATTAGCAATACCTGTTGAAAATATAATATCTTTTTTGCCAAACTTATTGGATATAAAAAAAGAACAAACAATTATGGATTTAGGTTCAACAAAAGAGTTTATAGTAAAAAATATCCCAGATGTTATAAGAGAAAATTTTGTAGCAGCACATCCAATGTGTGGAAGCGAAAAATTTGGACCAAAAGCAGCTATGGATAATTTATATGAAGGGAAAACAGTAGTTTTATGTGACCTTGAAGATAATAGTGAAATTCATAAAAATAGGGCGGTTAAAATATTCCAAGAAATTGGTATGAGACTTGTATTTATGAACTCAAAAGAGCACGATGTTCACGCTTGTTATATGTCACATTTACCTCATGCAATTTCTTATTCTTTAGCAAATACAGTTATGAATCATGAAGATCCTAAATCAATTATTGCTTTAGCAGCTGGTGGATTTAAAGATATGAGTAGAATTGCTAAATCAAGTCCAGATATGTGGACAGATATTTTTAGACAAAATAAAGACAACTTATTAAAATCAATAGATTTATTTGATAATCATATGAAAAAAGTTAGATATATGGTTGAAAATGATAAATATGATGATTTAGAAGAGTGGATGAAAAAAGCGAATACTCTACATGAGATACTATAATTTAGTATCTCAATTTATAGCATTTATTGCTTCTTGTACTTTTATAGCTTGATAATGTTCTTTTACGTCATGACATCTTATAATAGAAGCTCCATTTCTAATAGACTCTAAATGAATAGCTAAAGTACCTGCTAATCTTTCTTCAATACTACTAGGTACAATTTTATCAATCATTGATTTTCTACTTGCACCTATTAATAATTCATATCCGAAATGTTTAAAATGTTCTAAGTTTTTTAATAAAGTTAAATTATGCTCTAAACTTTTTCCAAAGCCAATACCTACATCTAAAACAATATCTTCTATTCCAAAACTTTTTGCTTTTTTTATTTGTTTAGCAAAATAGATATCTAAATCACTCATAATATTTTCATATTCTGGATTATCTTGCATATTGCTTGGGTCATTTTGCATATGCATAATTACAACTTGAGCATTATATTTAGCTGATATTTCACAAACCTTATCATTAGCAAGTCCAGTAATATCATTTACAATTTTAAAGCCTTTATTTAAAACATAATCAATAACTAAAGGAGAATAAGAATCAATTGAAAAATCAACTTTATCATAAAACTTACAATTATAAATAATATCAACTATATCTTTTAATCTTGAAAGTTCAGTTTTCTCATCAACTGCAATACTACCAGGTCTTGAAGAAACAGCACCTAAGTCAATAATATTTGCTCCATCTTCAATCATAGTTTCTATTCTTTTAGAAGCTTCTTTTTGACTAAATCTGCTATCTTTAAAAAATGAGTCTTCATTTGCATTTAATACACCCATGATTTTTGTTTTAGTAGAAAATTTATTTTGCATAAAAAACCTTTTATTTATTAGAGTTATTTGATAGTGATAAAAGTAGGGTAGTTAGAACATTTAAAGGTCTTGAATTTAAATCTAATAATTTAATAGCATTAGAAAAAAGTTCAAGCTCTTGTTTCGTCAATTTTAAATTTAAACTATTTACCTTTAATAAAATTAATTCAACAATCTCTTTTGCATCATTCTTTGATATCTTTTGATTCTCTTTTAAAAAATTATATATATCTTTTAAATCTAATTTATTTAAATCTAATAATAACTCATTTCTTAAAACAGAAGTCTTTAGATATTTATATGGTATTCTTGAATAAATTGTTGGTAAAATTGATGATTTCGAGTTTGTAATTATTATAAAAACAATATTTCTAGGTGGTTCTTCTAATACTTTTAGCAAAGAATTTTGTGCCTCTTTTCTAAATGTTGTACCACATAAAAAAATATATTTCTTTTCATTCGAAGCAATATAAGCTTCTTTTATTGCTTGTGTTGCTTGTATTAATAAAAATTCATCTTTCTCTTCATTTTTAATTATTCTAATTGAATGAGAAGAATAATTTCTAATTAATTCATTTAATGATGTTTCAATATCATTTACAATTAAAATACAAGAGTTATCAATTTTTTCATTTAACATATTAGTTTTCTACATTAATTTGAGCAAATAAAGCAGCACTTACAGTTTTAGAATATAATCTAAACATTTGAAGTAGTTTCATATCTAAAGCTTCATCACTTGATCTTAAATTAAAAGCATCTTGTTTTTCTTCATCAAAAAGCCATAAGAAAGAGTATTTAGAAACTTTTGGAATAACAGCACGAACGTCTTGACTTTTTCCAATATACCAAAAACAATATCCATTTGGAAAAGAGATACTTAACATATCTTTTATATATGAAATATCATCATCTGATTTTATATTATCAATATATTTGTAAAATGATTTAAAATCATAAAATGGTAAAAAAGGTCTACTTAGTTTTGGTGAATTGATATTTGTTAAAATATATTCTAAAAACCATTCTCTCTCTTTATCAGTGATTACGATTATTGAACAACCTTTATCTAATAAATTAACAATATTTTTAGATACTAAAGGTGTCCATTCATACTTCTTCTCTTCCAACCAAGGAGAGATAAGTCTATCTTCCCTGATTGTATCTACAGTCCAGTTTAAAAATTCTTGCACTATTATTTATCCAAAGAATAAGCTTCGTGTAATGATCTAACTGCTAATTCTGCATACTTTTCATCAATAATCATTGATACTTTTATTTCAGAAGTTGAAATAATTCTAATATTAATATTCTCTTTTGCTAATGAAGAGAAGGCTTTTGATGCAACACCTGTATGAGATTTCATACCAACACCTACTATAGATACTTTACAAATTGATTCATTATAATCAATCTTTCTAGCATCTTTTTCAAAGTTTTTCATAACATTTTTACAAATTTCTAAATCAGTTGTAGGAATAGTAAAATCTAAATCTGTAGCGCCATCAACACCAACAGTTTGAACTATCATATCAACATTAATATCAGCATCTGCTAATGATGTAAAAATTGATGCAGCAATTCCTGGTTTATCAGTAACTCCATACATACCAACTCTTACTTGATTCTTATCTAATGCGATTCCACTTACAACCGGTTTTTCCATAATATTTTCTTCCTTTGTTATTAATGTACCTTCAACTTCTGGAGTAAAGCTACTTCTTGATACTAAATTTACGTTTAATTTTTTTGCCATTTCTACTGATCTGTTTTGTAAAACTTTTGCACCTAATGATGCTAACTCTAACATTTCATCATAAGAAATTTTTTCTAATTTTTTTGCTTTTGGTTCAATTCTTGGATCTGTTGTATAAATACCATCAACATCAGTATAAATTTCACATACATCAGCTTCAATAGCACCTGCAATTGCAACA
>NZ_JBGUES010000113.1:0-7466 GCF_041821165.1 Poseidonibacter sp.
GTACTACTAATTTTTCTATATATTCTTTTACAGATAATTCTGATTTTAAAGCTTTTTTCAATAAAGATTCTTTTGCATTTTCATCAATTTCTATATCTAAAATTAAATTTTCCATTTTATACCTTTGTTTAAATTTTAGGAATTATAACAAATGCGTATAAATTATATATGATATTATTTAAAAATATTAAGTTTTTATGCAAAGCAATAACTTATAAAAATACTAATAGGCCTCTAAATAATAAAGTCAATTTTTAATATTGCATATAAAATTCTTATTTATTATGTATAAAATAGCAAGAATTTAGTATAATTTACAAAAGCAGGGAAGGAGTAAGTTTTGAATATTATTAACGAATTAAATACCCTAGCGCCTCATTTTAAAGAAATCATTCAACAAGCTAAATATGGAATCACAATAACAGATCCAAATAAGAAAGACAATCCTTTAATTTATGTAAATAACTATTTTTGTGAAATGTTTGGTTATGAATATAATGAAGTTATAGGGAAAAATTGTAGATTCCTTCAAAGTACAGATAAAGATCAAGATGCTATAAAAGATATTAAAAATGCAATAAAAAAAGAAGAACCTATTAGTAGAATTCTAAGAAATTATAAAAAAGATGGAACTTTAGTTTATAGTGAAGTTAATATTACACCAATAGTTAAAAACAATAAAGTAAAATTCTTTTTAGGTATACAAAAAGACTTAACTTTTGAAAAAGATTTATCAGAAAAAATTAAAAATTCAGAAACATTATCAAATCTTGGATATTGGGAATTAGATTTAATAAAAAACAATCTTTATTGGTCTGATCAAATATTTAGTATTTTTGAAATAATTAAAAATCAATTTACAGCTTCTTATGATGATTTTTTAAAACTAATACATCCTGATGATAAAAAATTAGTAAATGATGCTTACTTAAACTCGTTAGAGACTAAAAAAAAGTATTCATTACAACATCGTTTATTAATGAATGATGGTAGAGTAAAATATGTAGAAGAAAGATGCCACACATATTTTGACAAAAATGGTACTCCTGTTAAATCAGTAGGAACAATTCAAGATATTACACAAATTAAAGAAATTGAAATAGAATTAGAAAATACACTATCTTTAGCAAAATCATATAAATTAGCTATGGATGAATCAAGTATGGTTTCAAAAGCTGATTTAAAAGGTAATATCACTTATATAAATGATCATTTTTGTAGAGTATCTAAATATACAAAAGATGAACTTATTGGAAAACCTCATAATATTGTAAGACATCCTGATAATCCAAAAGAGATATTTAAAGACCTTTGGAAAACTATAAAATCAAAAAAAATTTGGAAAAAGATATTAAAGAATATTGATAAATATGGACAAGAGTATTGGGTTGATATGACAATTTTACCTATTATAGGTCAAGATAATAATATTAGTGAATATATTGCAATTAGACATGATATTACAGAGACTATAAATCAAAAAATAAAACTTGATAATATTGCAAATACAGACTCATTAACTGGTTTATATAATAGACATAAGCTATATAGTGATATAAATGTTAGTATCTTACCTGCTCTTGCAATAATAAATATTGATAGATTCACTGAGATTAATGATTTTTATGGACATGCTTTAGGTGATTGTATTATAAAAGAATTTTCACAAAAACTATTACTTTGCAAAAATTCTGATTGTTATGATTTATACCACTTACAAGGTGATGAATTTGTGATATTTAATAATAATATATCACAAAATGACTTTTTAGAAAAAATCTATGAAATTGAACAAAAACTTAGAAAAGAAAAAATATCAATAAATAATGATTTTATAAACTTAGACTTTTCAATTGCTATTTCATTTGAAACAAAAGAAGCACTTTTAAGAACAGCAGATATGGCACTAAAAGTAGCTAAAAAAACTAATAAAGATATTTTAATTTATAGTGATGAAATATCTAAAAGTAAAGAGTATGAAAATAATATTAAATGGTCAAATATTGTAAAAGTAGCTTTAAAAGAGGATAAAGTAATCCCAGTATTTCAAGCATTGGTAAATAATAAAACAATGAAATATGAAAAATATGAAGCATTAGTTAGAATAAAAGATAAAGATAAACTAATCTCTCCTTTTTATTTTTTAAATATTGCAAAAAAAACTAGACACTATACAGAAATAACTAAAACAATGATTGAAAAAACCTTTGAATTATTTAAAGATAGAGAAGAAGAATTTTCAATAAATTTAACAATAGAAGATATTTTAAATGAAGAAATAAAAGAGTTTATACTTAAAATACTTCAAAAGCATAAAATAGGAAATAGATTAGTTTTTGAAATAGTTGAATCTGAATCAATAGAAAACTTTGAAGATATATCTAAATTTATAGTTTTTGTTAAAGGGCTTGGTTGTAAAATAGCAATTGACGATTTTGGAACAGGATATAGTAATTTTGAATATCTTGTAAAACTAAAAGCTGATTATATTAAAATCGATGGTTCTCTAATAAAAGACATTGATAAAAACCCTATTAGTGAAATTGTTTGTAAAAATATTGTAAATTTTGCAAAAGATTTGAATATGAAAACTATTGCAGAGTTTGTAGAAAATGAAAAGATTCTAGAAAAAGTAAAAGCAATAGGTGTTGATTATTCACAAGGTTATTATTTTAGTGAACCAAAAGAGATAATTTGAAAAAAGAAGATTTTATGCCTCAATCATTTAACAATTTAAATTTTAATAAACTTCTAGATAATCTACCCGCTGGTGTAGTTGTTCATAATCTTGACTCTTCTATAATTTATGCAAATAAAATGGCGCTAAATATTTTAGGATTAAGCTGGAATCAAATGATAGGTAAAGAGGTAACTTCTAAAAATTGGGATTTTATCAATGAAACAGGTAAACCTTTAGATATAGAAGAATATCCAATAAATTTAATAACAAAGTCGCAAAAACCTCTTAAAGACCTTATCATAGGTATAAAAATAAATGGTTTAAATGAACCTAAATGGGTATTAGTAAATGGCTATATTGATAAACAAAATAATACTGATAAAGTAATAATAACTTTTACGGATGTTACAAGTGAATACTCTTTACCTTTTAAAGATATTTTAGATAAAGCACATGATGCAGTTATTATAACTGAAGCTTCAGATATTGAAGAGCCTTATGGACCTAAAATAGTTTTCGTAAATGATGTTTTTGCAAAAATATCTGGTTATTCTAAAGATGAAGCTATTGGAAAAACACCAAGAATCTTACAAGGTGAATTAACAAATAGAGATACTCTTGATAGAATAAAACAAGCTTTAAAAAATAAAAAAGCTATTAGAGAAGTTATCTATAATTATTCAAAAAATCAAGAAGGATATTGGCTTGATGTTTCAATATTTCCACTATCTATATATAGAGATGAAAGAATCACACATTTTGTTGCAATTCAAAGAGATATTAGTGAATTTAAAAAAATTGAACAAAAATACAAAACTGATGCACAACAAGATCCTTTAACAAAACTATTAAATCGTCGAGGTTTTGATATATTATCAAAAGAGTTAGCAAATGAACTAAAAACTCATAATGAAGGATATTCTATTATTGTAATGGATATAGACCATTTTAAACTTATAAATGATAATTATTCACATTCAATTGGAGATATCGTTTTAAAAGAGCTTTCAATATTACTAAAACAATTTGTAAGAACAAGAGATTTAGCTGTTCGACTTGGTGGTGAAGAGTTTGCATTATTTCTACCTTATTGTGATAAAAATGATGCCTATGAAATTGCAGAACGCTTAAGAAAAACTATCGAGTATTTATGTATAAAAGCCAATAATCAAAATATAAACATTACCATAAGTATGGGTATTGCAAGTGACCCAAGAGCAAATAATATCAAAAAAACTCTTGATGAAGCAGATAAAGCTTTATATAAAGCCAAAAATAGTGGTAGAAATAAAGCTGTTATTTTCTATGAGTAATTTAAACTACTCATAGAATAACTTTTTAGATTAAGATAAGCTATAAAGATTTGGGAACATGAATCCCAAATTTAGCACCATTTTTGGTATTTCTAACTCTTAATTTTCCCTTCATATTTTTATCAATAATGATTTTAGACATATAAAGACCTATTCCTGTTCCATGCGTATCATCTTTTGTTGTAAAATACGGTTCAAAGATTTTACCTATTGGTTCTACTGTAATTCCACCTGCGTTATCTTCTATAAATAAAACTACGTAATCATTCTCTTCATATGCAGTAATTGTAATAGTAGGATTTTTTACCTCTTTTTCTATTAGTGCATCTTTTGCATTTTTAATAATATTTAATAAAACTTGTTCATACTCATTGAGATATGTTTTTATTTTTGTTTCTTTATCTAATTTTATAATTACTTCAATATTATCATTTTTTAATGAGCTTGATACAATTGTCATAACTGAATCAATCACTTTATATAAGTAAAATTCTTCTTTCTCTTTTTTTGGCATAAAGAAGTTTCTAAAGTCATCAATAGTATGTGACATATACTCTATTACAGTATCAGCTTCACTTGATTTTATTTGCATAGTTTTTTCATCTAAAGCATTAATACTATGTTTAAACTTTATATACATAAGAATAGATGAAAGCTCTGATAAAGGCTGTCTCCATTGATGTGCTATATTTGATATCATTTCACCTAAGGCAATAAATCTTGATTTTTGAATTAAAAGTTGTTCTTTTTCTCTATTTTTATCAATTTCTTCTGCAATTCTTTTTTCTAAGTTTTCATTTAAATCTTTTAACTCTTTTTCTTTTGTTTTTACTTTATTATCATATTTTTTTAGTACTTCATCAATCTTTTGAGAAACAACAATTGAGATTAATATTGCTATTGATAAGAACATAATAAATAGAACTATATTTTGCCCTACTTGTTTTCTAACTTTTAGTTCTAAATCTTTTCTTTTTACAGCAATTTCTTTTTCAACATCATCTGTATATATACCAACCGCAATAACCCAATTCCATTCTTTATAATATTTAAAATAAGATAGTTTTTGTTTGATTTTATCATTTGTGTTTGGCTTCTTATATGCATAAGTAGTATAAGATTCTCCATGTTTTCTGATATTTGTAAGAAATTCTTCTCTGAATTTTTTACCATTGAAGTCTTTGAAGTTTGTTGAAATTGATTTTCCAATCAAATCTAGTCTATTTGGATTTACTACTTGTACTGCAAAATCATCTCCACCATTAATATTCTTTATATCATAAACAAAGTAGTAGTTACTTTTACTTTCTTGAAAAGATATATTATTTAAAAGCCTAATAGCATCTTCTTTAAGCTCTTTTTCTTGAACATTTTCTTTTGTAATATTATAATTTAAAACATCAATTATAGTATTTATTTCTTTTTTTAGTGTATTTTTTTGTTCATCATAATACTCTTTTACAAACTTTTGCATTTGAATTTCAAAATCTGCATAGGTATTTTTAACATAGAAATAAGAAATCATAAAAATCATAGATGACATAATAATAATAAATATATATATGGTTATTTTTGATAAGTTTTTTTCAGTTATTAATCTCAAATTTGTCCTTGTTACCTTATATATGGTATGATACCATACTTTATCTAATAAGGATTTTCTAAATATGAATGAAAATTTAATAAATAAACTTAGTGCTTATACTGTTTTATATGTAGAAGATGAAGCTGGCATTAGAAGAAATATAGAAGAAATTCTTCAACATTTATTCAAAGAAACATATTCAGCTAAAAATGTAAGTGAAGCTCATTTAAAATATCTACAATATAAACCTGATTTAATTATTACAGATATTAGAATGCCAGGTGATTCAGGTATTGATTTAATAAAAAAAGTAAGAGAATCAGATTCTAAGACAAGAGTTATTATTACTTCTGCACATACTGACTTAGAGTATTTACTTAAAGTTGCAGAGTTGCATTTAGTAAAATATATTGTAAAACCTATAACACAAGAAAAATTACTAGATGCATTGGAAGCTTTTTTAAAAACGCATGAAGATAGTAAAATTTATAATTTAAATGCTACATGGGTATTTGATTATAGTAAGTCGGTAATTTCAAATGAAACACAAGAGTTTGATTTAACAAAAAAAGAGAGTAATTTTTTAAAACTTCTTATAACAAAAAATAGACTTATTTCTTATGAAGAGATGGAAAATCTTATTTGGGATGAAGATTCAGTTATGACACCAAATGCAATGAGACTTTTTATTAAAAACTTTAGAAAAAAGCTACCTAATAAAATTATAAAAAATGTTCAAGGAATTGGATATAAACTATCAGATGAAAGTGATAACTAATCTTTAGTTATCTCTTTCATTTTTTCTTCTTTATCTTCTTTTTTATTCAAATTCTCTAACTTATGTAACTCATCTAATTTTACAAAATACGCATGACCTAAATATATTATATAAAATACAGCTGTAAAAAGTGTAATAAATGGAATCATCGAAACAATATATAAAAATAGTGTTCGTAATCTAAAAGCACCTGATTGTGTTTTATATATTTTTTTAAACTCTTCATCACTTAATATTGTAGATGCAACATCATAATTCAGTAGTTTATGAAAGAAGTAATATAAAGGAAAAGAGAATGCTATGAAATTTAATACAGGTACAAAATAAACAGGGATTAACACTATAAATAAAAGTATCATAATAATTGAACTTTTTAATAAAATCCATAAAGGTGATAATAAATCTCCATGCCCATGTAAGGTAAGATGAGAATAGTGTCTTTTATGTAAAATCTTTAAAATCATTGGAGTTAAAAAACCAATAATAACAATAGTAAATAATACAGATGCTTGTAATACAATAACACTTCCAACTGTATATAATAAAAATCCAGCTATCCATGAAGTAAATGAGTACTTAAATAAAAAAACAAGTAAGTATGTCATCCATACAAAATAAAATGGAGCATCTTCACTAATAACAACCTCTTCTCCATTTTGAGAAGCTTGTGCTATATCTTGCATTACAGTAATTCCAAAATCTGCTGCTGCAAAAAATAGTGAGTATATTATAATCATTGTAATGATTAATGGAATTAATGAGATTTTTAACATTTTTGAAGAGAAAAAATCTTTTAAACTTTTTACAAATATTTCTATTTCTATCACTTTTAACCTTTTTTATTTAGCTTATTATTTATCAAATCTTGTTCTATATTCACATTTTTGACAAAGTTCTTCTACTACTTCACCTTTTTTAAAACCATTCTGTATAGCTTTGACTCTTTTTGAGCTTAGTATATGCTCAAGAGATGATTCATTTGTATTTCCTAGGTCTATACAAGCATTTTGGTCTAAACAACAAGGAACAACCTCTCCTGATGTTAATATACCAAAATGAGAATCCAAACCATAACAAAAACCTTTATTTGATACAAATTCATTTTCTAAA
>NZ_JBGUES010000114.1:0-7462 GCF_041821165.1 Poseidonibacter sp.
ATAGTAACAGGAAATATTTTTGGAGATATTTTATCTGATACAGCTTCAATGGTAGTTGGTTCAATTGGATTATTGCCATCAGCATCAACAGGTGATAAAACTGCAATTTATGAGCCAATACATGGATCAGCACCAGATATCGCAGGACAAGGAATTGCTAATCCAATTGCAACAATTGAAAGTGCAGCAATGATGTTAAGATATTCATTAGGTGAAGAAAAAGCAGCAGATATGATTACAAATGCAATTAAAAATGTATTAAAAGACGGTTATAGAACAAAAGATTTAGCTGAATTTGATGCAAAAGAAGTTTTATCTACTACTGAAATGGGTGAAACAATTACTAGATATTTAAAAATTAAATAAAATTTGGAGACTTAAGAGGATAGTCTTTTCCTCTTAAACTTTTTACATTATTTATTCTTCCTTTTTTTATAAGCATATGCTGCTAGTGAATATCCGCCATCTGAAGAATCGATAAAATGAATATGCTTACCATGTCTTTGAAATATTAAACAGGTCATTAAAGCAGATTTAGACTCATGTACACCATAAACTAACTTGCCTTTTTTATACTCTTCTTGCAAATAGTCTTTTAACTCTTTGGTTTGTTTATTTGTTGTTGATACAACCATTCTAAGTAAATCATCAAATTTTTCAGAATCAATAGTTGATGATATTCTATTTTTATAATTAGCCCATTGTCCGATTTTAAATCTTATTAGAAAATATCCAAGAATATTTATAAATTTAAATTTTAAGATATTAATAAATTTTTCTTTTTTGTTTTTACAATATAATAAAGCTTCAGTATCTAAATCATTATTATCAAAAGATAATTTTAGATTATCTAAACTTAGCGGACTTCTACTGTTTTTATCACCAATAATTCTTTCAAAACTATCTAAAACCTCTTTATAATATAAATCATTCTCACATTTTAAGATTATTGATAATGTTTTATCTTTTGGTGAATTTATTTGTTTCCATCTACACTCTAAGCCTTCTAAATCTAAGTTGAATTTTTCATCAGGTTTTTCATCTATTATATATTTTTGTGAATTTTTAAGAAGCTCTTCTGATAGTTCTAATCCTCCACCTTTAATAATTGCTTGTGAAGATTCATCTTTTAATTTTAGCTTTGTAATTTGTACTTTTTTATTTTGTAGATATATATCATTAATTGGAATAATTCCAACTCTTAAATCTAAAAAATATTTCTCTTTTGCTAGTTTTTGTATATGAACCAAGGCTTGTTTTGTATCAAAAAGTAAACTATTTGGAATTAATATAAAAGAGCCATCTCCACCAAAAACAAAAGGTAAATCTAATAATTTATTAATATTTAGTATTGCAATTATTGATATTGCACCTACAAAATTTATATTTTTATATTTACCTTCTTTTATAGCTTCTGTAGAGTTTTTTACATCTGTTATTACAATAGACCAAGTTGTAGGAATAGCTTTATATTTTTTATTATCCAAAATATCATTTAAGTTATTTATTGATTCTAAGTTTAAATAAAAGTTTTCATTCATAATTAATCCAATTGTTTAGTAATTATTACTTATGAAAGAAGGCAAAAGCCCTCTTAGTTTATATCTCTTGCCCCAATATTACCATATCTATGAAATGAATGTGAAATTGATTGCTCAATAAAGTAGTTTAATAACTCTAATCTACCTTCCATCATTGGTTTAGCTCTTACTATAAATGTTAATGTTTTTGCAGATTCTTTAAATACCTCAGCTGATACTTTTGTAATATCTGAGTAAATTACTCTATCATATCTAGATATTGTTTTAATAAAATCTTTTTCACTTTGTTCTACTAAAGAATCTCTATTTGTAAATAACTCTTTAGCACTTTGCAAAAATGACTTAACTAAATCATTATTTTCAATAGATACTTTAAAATGTACTTTTGACACACGTGCTGCTAAAATTCTTGAAACTGTTTCAAAAATAGTATCATCACTTGAAACTCTAATTAATACATTATCTAAAGGAATATATTTAAAGTGGTTATCTTCTCCTCTAACATTTGCATAATCTTTTTCTTTTGAAAATTCATTTTTATAATTTTCTAAATATGATTGTAAAGAAACTTCTAATTTTTCAAAATCTTCTTTATTATTTAAAGTATTTTTGCATTTTGAAATAAATTGAGTTAATTCATTATCATATTTTTTTGATGTATGTGGTGAAGTTTTTTCATTAACTTCTACAAATTGTGTTATGTAGTTATAAAAACCTGCTTTTCTTCCAGCACCAATTGCTGATTTACCCATTCCACCAAATGGCTGTCTTAATACAATTGCTCCTGTTGTTCCTCTATTTACATAAAGGTTACCAGCTTTTAGATTTTCTTTCCAATAAGAAACTTCTCTTTCATCTAAAGACTCAATTCCAGATGTAAGTCCATAACCAGTAGCATTTACAATATTTACAGCATGTTTTAAATCATTTGCTTTAATTACAGCTAACACTGGTCCAAATAATTCATTCATATGAATAAAACTACCTTCTGATACTCCCCATTTAATTGATGGTTTTAACATATAAGGGTTGCCATCTACATATGAAGGAGCTAATGCCCACGTTTCATCACCTTCGTTATTTTCTAATGCTTTTTGAAGATTCCCACTTACTTTATTAGCTAATGTTCCAATTCTATTTTTAAAATCCCAAATAGAACCAACATTCATAGAAGATGCTGTATCTATTAATGCTTTTTTAAATCCTGCATCATTATAAACTTCTTCTTCTAAAACTAATAGTGAAGTAGCTGAACATTTTTGACCTGAGTTTCCAAATGCACTTTGACATACATTTTTAACAGCTTGTTCTCTATCTGCCATATTTGTAACAATAGTTGCATCTTTTCCACCAGTTTCAGCTGATAAAAATAGATCATTTCTAGTTTCTAACATAGTTGCTGCTGTATCTTCACCACCTGTTAAAATTAAGAAGTCAACATCTTTATTAGGAATTAAATGCTCACCTGCAAGTGCTCCTGGACAAGGAATAAATTGAAGAGTATTTTTTGAAATTCCAGCATCCCAGAAACATTTACACATTTCATAAGAACATAAAGCAGCAACAGATGCAGGTTTAATAATAACTGTATTACCAGCAGCTAATGAAGCAGCAACACCACCTAAAGGAATAGCAATAGGGAAATTCCAAGGAGGAACTACAACACCCACACCTTTGCCTTTAATTTCTAAATTTTCATAAGCTTCAAAATGTCTAACTGCATGTGAATAAAATTCAATAAAATCAATTGATTCAGAAACTTCAACATCAGTTTCAGTAAATACCTTACCAACCTCAGCAGCAGCAACACCAATTAAATCATCTCTTCTCTGTCTTACTTTAATAGCAACTTTTTTTAAGGCTTCATGTCTTTGGGCATGAGTTAAATCTCTCCAACCATCAACATCATCTTTGGCTACTTGTACCGCTTTTTTAATATCATCTTCATTTGCCATAGCAAATCTACCTGCAAGAACATTATTTTGTATTTGTGATTTATCAATTGCATCATAAATTTTTCTCTCACCTATTAACTCTTTACCTCCTACAACAATAGGAGCAATAGTATGAACTGTATTAGATGAATGTTTCCATTTTTTTACAATATTTTTAGCCCATTCATGGTTTTTACTTAAAATAAAATCAGTATCTGCTTCTGCACAATAAGAGTTTGTATCATAAGATGAATTACTGAATTTATCCCATTTTTCTTCTAATCTATTTTGAGTTCTTTTAGAACCTACAAAAGATGTTTTTTCAACTTCAAAAGATTCTCTAAATAATTTTTCTTGCATTTTCCAATCTTTAGAACCAACTGTTAATCCAAATGAGTATCTAATAAAGTTATTTGGACCTGTATTTTCATCAAGTCTTCTAACTAAATAAGCAATTGCATTTGTAAATTGTTCTTTAGATGCAGTTGGAGCATATAAAATCACTTCTTTAGAAATTTCTTTAATTGCTAAACGTGCAGATTCACTCATACCTTCTAGCATTTCTAAAGTATGAAATTCACTAGTATTATTTTCTTGGGCCATTATAGTTGCAAATGCTAATTCAAATAAGTTATGAGAAGCCGTTCCTATATGCATATAAGGAGCATTTTCTTTTAAAAGTGCATATCTTGCCATTCTTTTATAGTTTGAGTCTGTATCACTTTTATCTACATATGTAACCATTTCCCAATGTTTTTGGCTAGCTTCTGTCTCTTCCATTTCCATATTAGCACCCTTAACAAGTCTAAACTTAATAGGGCTTCCACCATTTTTCACTCTATTTCTTGCCCAATCACATAAATCTTTTTGCCAAAGAAATGAATCAGGTAAATATGCTTGTAATACAATTCCAGCATAGAAATCTTTAAATTGTGGAAGGTCAAGAGTTTGCTTAAATACTTCAACTGTAATTGCTAGATCTCTATACTCTTCCATATCAAGATTTATAAATTTATTAATTTTTGTTCCATCAGGTTTAATATATGGATATTTTTGTGCTTGTGCATAAATTTTTGTTAATTTTTCAACTAATATTTTTACAGTATTATCAAAATCTAAAGGATTAATTTGAGAAAAGATTGTAGATATTTTAATTGATAAATAATCAACATTAGGATTAGCAATAGCTTTTAAATATTTTTCCATTCTTTCACTAGCTTCTTCTTCACCTAAAACTACTTCACCAATAAGATTAATATTTACTCTTGTTCCTTCACTTTTTCTTTTTTTAAGATGAGCATTAAAAATCTCTTCTTCACCTTTAATTACTACTGTTTTTGTATCTTCTCTAATTTGATTTACAAATAAAGGAACTGATAAATTTGGTAAATATTTACCAATATTAGTAAAAAGATATAGTAGTGTTTTATCTTTTGTAGTAAAGAAATGTGCCATTCCATGTTTTTCTAATAAAAAACAGATTTGGTCTGCTATTCTTGCATTAGATTCAGCTCTAAAACATTGATCCATAAGCTCAATTAAAAGTGCTTTATCTTTTGGATGTTCAAGCATTTTATTCATTTTTATATAAAATTGCTTATCAAAATCACTTACAAGTTCTGTTGCTCTATTTTGCCACTTTTCTGCTAATTTTATCGCAGAATCAACAAGTTCTTTTTCATTTCTCATTTTAAATCCTTAAAATTAATTTGTTTTTAACAAAGTTTCAAGTAGCTTACAGTTAGGCTTTTTTGTCTGTATGGAGGGGAAATGCCGCCAAGTATTCCCCTTCTTTCTACTTTTCTTCAATGGTTTATTTATTAATGTTTTTTTCCTAAATATGCTTCTTGAATTGTCTTAGAATTTAACAATTCTTCAGCTGTTCCCTCATGTGTAATTTTTCCAACTTCAAGTACATAAGCACGATCAGCTAATTTTAATGCAGCTTTTGCATTTTGTTCAACTAATAACACAGTTACTCCACTTTGAGCGATTACCTTTACAGCTTTAAAAATTGCTTTAATTAAAATTGGAGCAAGTCCTAAAGATGGTTCATCTAAAATTAAAAGTTTTGGTTTAGACATAATTGCCCTACCAATTGCAAGCATTTGTTGCTCACCACCTGAAAGCGTTCCTGCAAGTTGCTTTCTTCTTTCTTTTAATCTTGGCAAAATATCATAAATCCACTCTAGTGTTTCTTTATCATGATTTTTTAAAGTATATGCACCCATCATAAGATTTTCTTCAACACTAAGTGTTCCAAAAACCCTTCGTCCTTCTGGTGAATGAGACATTCCTAAAGATACAATATCATGAGCTTCACATTTTGTAATATCATTTTTATCAAAAATAATATTTCCACTTTTTGCTTTTATTAGTCCTGATATTGTTTGTAAAGTTGTTGTTTTTCCAGCACCATTAGCACCAAGAATTGTTACAACTTCTCCACGTTTTACTTGTAAAGAAATACCTTTAATTGCTGAAATTGCTCCATACGATACATGAAGGTCTTTTATATCTAATAATATTTCATTATTTACCATTACTCATCCTCCTCATCATCATCTGTTCCAATATAAGCTTCAATAACTCTTGGGTCATCTTGAACAAATGAAGGTTCACCTTGAGAAATCTCTTTTCCAAAGTTAATAACAGTTATGTAATCAGTTAATTTCATAACCATCTCCATATCATGTTCAATCATCATAATTCCAAGACCCATCTGTTTAATTTTTAAAATGATATTTGTTAATTCAATTGTTTCATTTTCATTTAAACCAGCTGCTGGTTCATCTAAAATTAGAATTTCTGGATTTGCAGCTAATGCTCTTGCCATCTCAATTTTTCTTTGGTTTCCATATGATAAATCACCAGCTGGAGTATCTGCATATTTGCTAAGTCCAAAAAATTCCATAAGTTCTTCAACTTTTTTCCAGTGTTTCATCTCATCTTTTTTATAAGAAGGTGTATGAACAATAGCGTGATACCATTTTTGATTAGACTTTGTATGTGTTCCTGCAATAATATTTTCAGCAACACTCATTTCTTTAAAAAGTCTAATATTTTGAAATGTTCGAAGAACTCCTCTTTGTGCAATTTTATGAGGACTCATACCTGTTATATTTTCACCTTTATATTTAATACTTCCTTTTTCTGGAGTATAAATACCCGTAACACAGTTAAAAAGTGTAGTTTTACCAGCTCCATTTGGACCAATAATTCCATAAATTTGACCAGGTTTAACTTTTATTGTTAAATCATCAATAGCAACTAAACCATGAAAGAATTTTGAAACATTTTCTATCTCTAATACATATTCCATTATTTAGCTCCTTTTTCTTTATTAACTTTTTTCTTTAAAAAATCTGGTATATTTCCAAATTTTGCAGGCCATACACCATTAGGTCTTAAAATCATAGTAAGAACCATAGCAGCACCAAAGATTAAGTATCTTGATTCTTTAAACTCTGTAAATAATTCTGGTAATACAAACATTACAAATGTTCCAATAATAATCCCAGGAACAGAAGCAGACCCACCAACTAAAACAATAGCAAAGAACATAACAGATTGCATAAAGTTAAATGACTCAGGACTTACAGCAGAATACTGAATAGCAAATACAGCACCCGCAGCACCCGCAATTGCAGCACCTAAAGCAAAAGCAAATAATTTATAATATGAAATATTAATACCCATAGATTTAGCTGCTATTTCATCTTTATTTATATAATATAAAGCACGTCCATATTTAGAATTATCAAGATTTCTAATAATTAAAAATGTAATTAAAAGCAATCCAAATGCCATATAATAAATAGCTCTGTCAGACCATAATTCATATCCAAAAACTCTTACAACATCAATTCCAAAAATACCATTTGGACCACCTGTTAAACCAAATACATCATTTGATAAAACTTGTTCAAAAATAATATTAAATCCAATAGTAGCAACTAATAAATAATCACCTCTTAGATGAATAAT
>NZ_JBGUES010000115.1:0-7369 GCF_041821165.1 Poseidonibacter sp.
TATGCTTGCTTGTGAAAAGATATCTGATGGATATACAGATGATAAAATTACGTCTGTATCAGATGATAATAAAATAAATTATATAGCAAAAAGTTTAAACGATATGTTTGATAAATTAAATATTGGAATAAGCAATGCCTTAGAAGTTCTTGAAGAGTACAAAGAACAAAACTATTTAAATAAAATAGATTCAAGTATTTTCTTAGGTGGAGGATTTAAAAATCTTTTTGAAGGAATCAACTCTTTACAAGAAAAAATTACAGAGCAAGTATCCTTAAATTATATTCAAGGTTTAAAATTAGAAGCACAATCAAAAATTTTAACACAAAAAGCAAATTCATTATCTGAATCTTCTCAAGAACAATCAGTATCAATAGAAGAAACAGCAGCTGCAATTGTTGAAGTTAATTCAATAATGTCAAATAACTTAGAGTATGTAAATCAAATGTTAGATTTAGGTACAAATGTACAATTAGAATCAAAAAAAGGTTCTGCTTTAGCAAAAGATACAGATGATGCTATGGATGATATTAATGAATCTACGATGAAGGCTTTTGAATCAGTTAATCAAATTTCTCAAATTGCTTTTCAAACAAATATTCTATCATTAAATGCAGCAGTAGAAGCAGCAACAGCAGGAGAAGCTGGCAAAGGATTTGCAGTAGTTGCTCAAGAAGTAAGAAACCTTGCAAATAAAAGTGCTGAGGTTGCAAAAGAGATAGAATCTTTAATGAAAACATTACAAGAGAAAACAAAAAAAGGTAAAGATATTGCAAATCAAATGAATTTGGGATATGAAGATCTAATAAAAGATATTAATAAAACTGTTGAGATTATTCATCAAGTTAGTGATTCTTCAAAAGAACAAGAGACAGGTATTTCTCAAATTAGTGATGCAATTAATCAAATTGACCAAGAAGTTCAAAGTAATGCAGCTATTGCTTTTGATGTTAAAACTGTAGCAAATGAGAATAATAAAGTTTCAATAGAAATTGTAGAAAATAGCAAAAAAATAAAATTTATTGGAAAAGAAGATATTTATGCAAGAGCAAATTGATAATATATTATATTTTAGTCAGAAGTTAAATGTTTTATTAATAGAAAATAATAATGATATTAAATTAATTAATATTTTTAGAGAATTATTTTTTAATTTAGATTATAAGAATAGCTTAGATGCTTTTGCTATATTAAAAACAAAACAAATAGATTTAATAATTGTAAATATTGAAAATGAAAATGATATTATTTTTTTAAAAGAGATAAAAGAACTAAATAAATCTATTCCAATAATGGTTATTTCAAATTTTGATAATTCTAACTATTTAAAAGATTGTTTATTAATTGGTGTTAACGCTTATATTCTAAATCCAATAAATGAAAAACAATTACATCAAGAAGTTCTTAGAACTATTCAAGAAATAAAATTAAGACATACTCAAACAAATACAGTACATAAATTAACTCATGCCTTAACTCTAGCAAAAGAGTATGAATTAGCAATTAATGAAAGTAATATCTTATCAAGAGCAAATTTATCGGGAAGAATAACTTATGTTAATGATATGTTTTGTCAAGTATCAGGATATTCAAAAGATGAACTTCTTGGTAAAAAGCATAATATTATTAGACATCCAGATACACCTGATTCAGTATTTAGAAGCTTGTGGAATCATATTACAAAAGGAAAAATATGGAAGGGTGTAGTAAAAAATAGAAATAAAAATGGTAAATCATATTGGGTAAATACAACAATAATTCCAATAAAAGATAAATTTGATAATGTTGTTGAATTTATGGCAATTAGACATAACTTAAGTGAATTATTTTCTTTACATAAAGAGTTAGAAGATACACAAAGAGAAATCATTTATAAAATGGGTGAAGTTGGAGAAACAAGAAGTAAAGAAACAGGGCATCATGTAAAAAGAGTTGCTCAATATTCAAAAGATTTAGCACTGTTATATGGACTAAAGAAAGAAGAAGCAGATATTTTATTTACAGCCTCACCAATGCATGATATAGGAAAAGTAGGAATACCTGATCATATTTTAAAAAAACCTGGGAAATTAACACCTGAAGAGTTCGATATTATGAAAACTCATGCAGAAATTGGTTACAACATATTAAAAGGTTCTCAAAGAGAAATATTAAAAGCAGCAGCAATAATATCATTAACACATCATGAAAAATATGATGGAAGTGGGTATCCAAAAGGTACTAAAGGTGAAGATATACATATATATGGAAGAATTACAGCAATTGCAGATGTATTTGATGCATTAGGAAGTAATCGAGTATATAAAAAAGCATGGGAAGATGAAAAAATATTTAAATTACTTGAAGAAGGTAAAGGTAAACATTTTGACCCAGAATTAATAGAACTATTTATGACAAATAAAAATATATTCTTAGAAACTAGAAAGAAATATCAAGATTAGAAGAGTATTTTCTCTTTTAATCTTCTACTACAATAAATAACTTAAAAAAAGATAAATCTCAAATAACTCATTATTAATTTATAATAATTTAATATTTCAAGGAGTATACTTTGTTTAGATACAAAGCTTAATTGAATATTAAGGAGCTTATTATGAAAAATATCGCTTGTTCTCTCTTCTTACTTTCGGTTGTTTCAACATTAAATCTTCAAGCAATGACACTTAACAAAGTACTTGATGATGTGTTAACAACTAATCCTGTGGTATTAGAGAGACTTAAAAACTATGACAAAACAGTGTATGATTTGAAAATTTCAAAATCAGAATATGCTCCATCTATTGATTTTATTAGTAGTATTGGTTACGAAAGAACACTAGAAAAGCATACGACTACTCCATTTGAAGCAGAAGGTTATCATATTTATAGAAATACCTTAAGCGTAACACAAAATCTATTTAATGGTTTTGGTACAAGAAATAGAGTTAATTACGAACAAGCAAGAGTTATGGCTGCTGCATATAATTATGTTGAAAAAACAAATGATGTAGCATTTAATGTAGTAAGAGAGTACATTAATGTATTAAAATATTATGATTTATATACATTAGAAAAAGAGAATATTGCATTAACTCGTGATATTTTAAATAAAACAAAAGAACTAAGTGATTCAGGTTCAGGTGCATTTTCAGATGTAAAAAAAGTTGATTCAAGCTTACAACTTGCAGAATTTAATTTCTTAACACATCAAAATAATCTTATGGATGCTGAATTTAGTTTAGGTAAATTATTAGGAAGAAGAATAAATCATTCTGAACTAACTTTACCAAAATTTGAGTTTTTATTACCTCAAAGTATGGATGAAGCTGCATCTCATGCAATTGATGCAAATCCATCATTACTAGTTACGGATTACAATATAACTGCTTCAAAAGCAGCATTAGCACAAAGTAAAAGTAAATTCTCACCTACTTTAGATTTCCAATTTGAGTATAACTTAGATAAAAATACAAGTGCTGAACCAGGACATAGTAGAAGTTATTCTGCACTATTAGTATTCAAACAAAATCTATATAGAGGTAATGCAAATGTTAATGAAGTAAAACAAAATAAAATTAACGTTATGCAAGAGTTTGAAAATCAAAGAGAGATTAAAAGACAAATTATAGAAGGTCTACAATTATCTTGGTCTGCTTATGTAATGATTGAAAAACAATTAGGTTTTTTAAAATCATATGAAAAAGAAAGTAAAGCAACTTTAGATTTATATACACAAGAGTTTGAAGATGGTTCAAGAACTTTAATTGACCTTTTAACTGCACAAGATGATTATATTTCTGCTAGAAATAAATATATTGTTGCATCACATGATTGGTTATTTTCAAAATATAGAATTTTAGATTCAATGGGTGAATTAATTAACAGTCTTTTTGGAAAAGATTCTGCTAAATTTTATGCGCCTACAACAGCTGATTATAAAGTAGTAACAAATGATCCTTACCCAATTTATGAAGATAGAGATAGAGATGAAGTTCATAATAGAGTAGATGATTTATGTGATAATTCACTTCTTGGTTTATCAGTTGATATTTATGGTTGTAAAAATGAAGTAAAAGAAGCTATTTTCTCTCCAGTTGTTGAAAGTAAAATAGAAGTAGCTCCCTCAAAAGAGTACTTTGAAGAAGAGTTTTTAAGTGCAACAAGTGGTTATACTCTTAATTTAGCAACATATTCATCACAAGTAGGTGTTGATAGATTTGTAAAAAAATACAATATTGAAGATAACTATGTATCTTTTGCATATTTAACACCAATTTTCAAAAGAGAATATATTAAAATAATTGGATTAAAAGTATATAAAACAAAAGAAGAAGCATATAAAGCATTAGCAAAATTTCCTAAATCACTAGATGTACATAGACCTTATATTAGTGATGTATTTGTAACTCAACAGTTATATAAATCATACAATTAGGAAAGATATAGTAAACACAAGGAGTCAGTAATGACAGAGTATAATAATGAACAAGGCTTGAATTCTTTACTTGACTGCTTGGTTGTTTATACAAAATTTTATCATAAACCTTATACAAAAGAGTCTTTAACATTTGGTTTACCAATTGAAAAGGGAAATGAAAATCCAGAACTTTTTTCAGTTAGAAACTCTAAAGGTTTATTCTCAAGAGCTGCTTCTCATGCAGGATTAAAGACAAAAATAATAGAAAAAAGAATTGAAGATATTTCATCTTTACAACTTCCTTTGATCCTTTTATTATCAAATAAAAATGCTTGTTTATTGGATTCATTTTCTCCTGATAGAAAACAAATTAAAATTATTTCTTCATTAGATGATGAGATTGTTGAACAATGGCATGATATTGAAACTATTAATAAAGAGTATTTAGGTTTTTCTATTTTAATTAAAAGAGGTTTTAATTTTAAAACAGCTGAAGTAGATAAAAAAATCAATTATGAAAAAAAACATTGGTTCTGGGGTACAATAAAATTATCTGCAAGTATTTATAGAGATGTAATCTTTGCATCAATACTTGTAAATCTTTTTGTTTTAGCAACTCCTTTATTTACAATGAGTGTTTATGATAGAGTTATTCCAAATAATGCTATTGAGACATTATGGTTTTTTGCAGCAGGTGTTTTTTTAGTATATTTATTAGATATATCTTTGAAATTAGTAAGAACATATTTTTTAGAAATTGCAGCAAGGAAAAGTGATGTAATTATGTCTTCTTTAATATTTGAAAAAATATTAGGCTTAAAATTACAAGAGATTCCTAAACCAATAGGTGCTTTTGCAAATAATTTAAAAAACTTTGATTTAATTAGAGGATTTCTTACAAATGCTACTTTAGTTTCATTTATTGATTTACCTTTTTCAATAATCTTTATATTAGTAATATATTACATTGGTGGAAATATTGTAATAGTTCCAATTGTAATAATTTTGTTATTATTAATAATATCATTAATTCTAAAAGGTCCAATCCAAAAAAGTATTAAAAGTATAAATGAAATTGCTTCAAAAAAGAATTCAATATTAATTGAAGTATTAAATAATCTTGAAACATTAAAAAGTCTTGGTACTTCAAGTAGCTCTCAATGGGATTGGGAAGAAAGCTGTGGAAGAATTGCTCAAAAAGGCTTAAAATCAAGAATGTTATCAAACTCAATTCCTTTAATAAGTGCTTTATTAATTCAATTAAATACAGTGGCTGTAATTATATTTGGAGTATATTTAATTCAAAATTTTGAATTAACTATGGGAGGATTAATAGCAATAGTTATTCTATCTTCAAGAGCAGTAGCTCCAATGGGACAAGCAGCAGCTTTAATTACAAATTATGAAGATGCAACTAATACCTATGGATTACTTAATGATATAATGAATCGAAGTGAAGAAAGACCTGTTGATAAAGATTTTGTTTCTTATCCAAGTTTTAGAGGTAGAATAGAGTTTAGAAATGTATATTTTAAATATCCAAATACAGATGTAGAGGTTTTAAAAAATGTTTCTTTTGTAATTAATCCAGGAGAACATGTAGCAATACTTGGAAAAATAGGTTCAGGAAAAAGTACAATTTTAAAACTATTGCTTAAATTATATGAACCAACTTCTGGAACAATTCTTTTAGATGATATTGATTTAAACCAAATTGATCCTGCTGATTTAAGAAAAAATACTGGATATGTTTCTCAACATGTTGCGCTATTTTATGGAACATTAAAAGAAAATATCAGTTTTAGAGCCTCTTATGTTAGTGATGAAAAAATGATTAATGCTGCAAAAATTGCATGTGTAGATAAGTTTGCTAATAAACATCCAAAAGGTTACGATATGGAAATTGGTGAACATGGAGAAGGCCTTTCAGGAGGACAAATCCAATCAGTAGGAATATCACGTGCAGTTTTATTTGATAATCCAATTATGTTTTTTGATGAACCATCTAATGCAATGGATAGACAAACAGAACAAAATATTATGAATAATTTAAAAGGTTTTTTAGAAAATAAAACGTTATGTTTAGTTACACAAAAAATGTCATTATTACAAATGGTTGATAGAATTATTGTTTTAAGTAATAATGAAGTGTATTTAAATGATACAAAAGAAGAGGTAATTAAACAGTTATCGCAAACAGGAGCTAGTTATGAATAATAAAAAATATAACTATACTCAAGAAGATTATGAATTTATGAATAGTTTAAGTTCAGCTGTTTTAGAACGAAGTCCTAAAAAACTAAGAATTGTTTTATGGTTTTGGATTATTACAGTAGCTCTTTTAATTACATGGGCATATTATGCACAAATTGATGAAATTGTAAGAGGTGAAGGTAAGGTAGTGCCTGTAGGTGAAAATAAAATGATTCAAAATCTTGAGGGTGGAATTGTTCAAAGTATTTTAGTAAAAGATGGAGATATTGTAAAAAAAGGCCAAATTTTATTAAAAATAGAAAACCAAAAATCACAATCTGATTATGAATCAATGAATTTAAAATCTTTAGAATTAATGGCAAAAGTAATTAGATTATCATCAGAAGCTAATGATAAACCATTTTTAGTAAGTAAATTTAAAGATAATGACGTTAGTACATATATTCCACTTGAACAGAACTTATACGAAATAAATAAATTAAAATTAAATTCAGAGATTGATGGATTACAAGAACAATTAAAACAAAAAGAAAATGATTATCTTACAGCAAAAAGCAATATAAATTATTTAAGTAGAGAGTATAACTTAATTCAAGAAGAAGTAAGAATTGCAGCACCTTTAGTTGCAAAAAAAGTAAGATCAAAAGTTGATTTCTTAAAATTAAAAAGAGAAGCAAATAATATAAGAAAAGAGTTAGCATTGGTTCGAATGTCAATTCCTAAAACACAATCTTTAATTGAAGAAGCTAAAAATAAAAT
>NZ_JBGUES010000116.1:0-7251 GCF_041821165.1 Poseidonibacter sp.
GCAGAGTTAAACTCTCTTGCACTTTTTGTATCATCTAAGTTCCAGATACGTAAGTTTATAAAATATTCATGTTCTAAATTTTGTGCATAGTCTATAAAATCTAAAATTGGATTTATATACTCTTGTAATGTTTTTTTATGAGAATTTGCATTATATGAATTAATTGAAAAGTTAATTTGTTTTATTGTTTTATTCATTAATGTTTCATAATTTTTAGGACTTATATTATTTGCAGTTGTTGTAATATTTACTTTTAAATCATGTTTTAAACTAATATTTAAATACTCATTTAGATTTGATAATACTAAAGGATCACCAACTACATGATAAGCTAACTCTTTTGTAAATTTTGTAAGTTGCGAATTTATATCTTCAAACTTTTCTAAAGGCATTGTTCCATTTGGTTTTAATTTTGGTGGACAAAATGTACATTTTAAGTTACATATATTTGTAATTTCTATATGAACTTTTCTAAATTTTTTAATACTTATTTCCTATTTTGATTTTTTGTATTATATCATAGCTAAGTAAATCTAAAAGTAATTTAGTATGCTTTTAATTCTATTGGAGTATCATTTAGATATAACAATTTAATTAAAAAGGCTTAATTATGGCATTTTATTCATCACATGGTGCAGCAGCAGAAGTAACTGGTTCTTGCCATTTACTTGAAATTGGCCACATAAAAATATTAATTGATTGTGGTTTATTTCAAGGTAAAGAAGAAGAACTTAATTATGAAGATTTTGGTTTTGATCCAAAAGAGATAAACTATTTAATTGTAACGCATGCTCACCTTGATCATATAGGAAGAATACCACTGTTAGTAAAAAATGGTTTTGATAAAAAAATCATTACAACAAAAGCAACATACGAAATAGCAAAACTAATGCTAAAAAATGCAACTACAATATTGCAAGAAAAAAATAAAATATTATATAACTATGCAGATTTAAATAATACATTAGAACTATTTGGCACATTTTTAGAATATGATGAAACTATAAAAATAGAAGAAAATATAAAAATTTCATTTAAAAATGCAGGTCATATCTTAGGTTCTACTAGTGTTAATATTGATTATAAGGAAGATGGTTTAGAAAAAAGTGTAGTTTTTTCGGGTGATATTGGACAAAAACCTAGATTAATTACCTCAAAAGTAGATTTTTGGTCAAAGGCAAACTATGTATTTTTAGAATCAACCTATGGGAATAGAGAACATCAAGAATTACAACTTTGCGTTGATGATTTCAAAAAAAAGGTATTAGATACTTTAAATAATAATGCAGTTGTATTATTACCCTCTTTTGCCCTAGAGAGAACGCAAGAAATATTATATATATTAAAGCAAATGAGCGATGATAATTTACTAGAGGATGTTCCTGTTTATTTAGATTCTCCATTAGCAATAAATATTACTAAAACTTTTGCACATTTTCCTGAACTATTTAATGAAGAAATAAAAGAACTATTCAAAAACAATATTGACCCTTTTTCATTTAAAGAATTAATTACAACTTATTCAAGAGATGAATCAATTGAAATAAATAAAAAAGAAGGCAAAAAAATAATTATTGCGGGTTCAGGAATGTGTGAAGGAGGAAGAATTCCTTATCATTTATCAAGATATATACAAGATAAAAGAAATATGATTTTATTTGTAGGATATCAAGTAAGTGGAACACTTGGAAGAAAGATATTAAATAAAGTCTCACAAATTACAATAGATAAAAGCAAAATAGTTATAAAAGCAAATATTGAAGTAATTGATGGATTTTCTGCTCATGCTGACCAAAATGGTTTAATTGACTTTATAAAAGATTTAAAAGATGTTTTTTGTATATATCTAATTCATGGTGAAAAATCAGTCTTAGAAGATTTTAAAAACAAAATTACTAAAGAATTAGAAGATAAGGTTCATATTGTAAAAATGAAAGAGAAAATTTACATATAAAGTGTTATTATTTCAAAAAATTAAGGTTTTTTAAATGGAAATGATTTTAAACGAAAATGACTTAGTAGTTGGTGCAAAATTTAAAAATGGAACAATTCAAGATTACGTAGATGATACAAATACTTATGGACTTGTAAGAATTGAAGAATCATACGCAAATTGGTTTTTATTTAATAAAGATGAAAGTGAAGATGATTTACAAGAACTTTATAAAAAAGTATTAAAAGAAGAGCATTTTATTCATAATGATTTTGGTGAAGAGATTGTTGTTTTTAATAAAGTTGGTGATAAGTCATTTGAAGAGTTTGTAAAAACTATTGATGATTATTTAAATGATGAACTTGGAACGATTGTTTAATCTTCCAAGTTATCATAAGAAAAGAGTCTATTTTAGTAAATAAGGTAGATCTCTTTTTAGACTCTGTAATAAATCTTCATTTATAAAAAAATCAGAATAAATTCTATCTTTATTTTTATAACAATAACTACATACATATCTATTTCTTTTTATTAATTCTAGCGCTTGTTCTAAGTTTGCTTGTAGCTCTTTACTTTCTGTATAATAATCATATATAGCTTGTAATGATTCATGAAGTTCTGTATCTTTTAAAAAAACAACTGCTTCATCCATAAATTCGATTACATTCTCTTTATTAGATTTTATATTTAAAAACGCTTGTTTAATATCAGAAAATCTCATATCAAACTTAGCACCAACAAGAAGAGTTTTTTGAAGATTATTTAAATCATTTTTTTGAAAATAGTATTGTAATAATAAATCTAAATAATGTTCTTTTGTATCATCTGCATAATCTTCCATATAATCAAATACTTCTTCTACATCTTTTATTTTTTCATTTTGAATTACTTCATTGTGTAAAACACCAATTTCAGCAATTATTTCGTGTAATCTATCGCTCATAAAAAACCTTTCATATTTTATATATTATATCAAAATTATATTTCTTTCTTTATATCAAGAACTATTTCAAATCTTGCACCTGTGTATAATTTATCTAAGTAAGTAAATGATTCATTATTTACAAGAATTTTTCCATTCATTCCATTTACAATTAAATTATAAGTCATATGCAAACCAAGCCCTGTACCTAATGATTTATGTTTAGTTGTAAAATAAGGCTCAAATATTTTTGCTTTGATTTTCTCATTTACTCCACCTGCTGTATCTTTAAACTCTATAATTGCTTTATTCTCTTTTTTCAAAACTGTAATAAATAAAAATCTATCATCTTCATCTTTTGATATTAATTCATCTTTTGCATTATTGAATAAATTTAAAAAACATTGAATTAATTCATTTGGATAAGCATAAAGTTTAATATCATCTTTTATATCTAAAACTATATTTATATTATTGCTCTTTTTTGAACCTTCTATTAAATGTAAAAAGCTATCTATACAATCTTTAATAAAAAAGTAACTAGCAACTCTATCACCTTTAATAAAGTTTCTAAAATCATCAATTGTTCTTGATAAATACTGCACATTTTTATTAATAATATCCATATCTTTTACAAACATTTCATCACTTAATAATCCAAACTCTTTACTTAATACAGCACCTGTTGAGATAGTTGAAATAACAGATAATGGCTGTCTCCATTGATGTGCAATATTACCTATCATTTCACCCATTGAAGCCATTTTTGATTGTTCAAAAAAGAGTTTTTCATTTTCTCTTTCTTCTGTAATATCTAAGATATAACCAATATATGAGATGATTTCATTTTTTTCATTTCTAATAATAACAGTATAGTCAAGAACCCATTTAATCTTAGCACTTTTAGTAATTACTCTATATGGTTCATGTTTAAAATATGATTTATGAGAACTACTTGCTTCTTTTACCTCATTTGTAACTCTTTGAATATCTTCCTTATGTATAAAAGAACTATACTTTATGTTCTCATTATAAAATTCATCTGAGGTAAACTCTAAAAACTTAGAGATATTTGAAGATACATGCTCAATTGTCCAGCTTTTATCATTTTTCCATTTAAATAACACCGTATCACCAATATCAAATAAAGAAAGTAAAATATCTTGTTCTTTAGTTTTTTCTTTTACTTTTATCTCAAGATTTTCATTTAAAAACTCTAACTCTTTTTTTACTTTTCTAAGTTCTCTTGTTTTTATTTTTACTTCACGAACTAAGTTTTTCTTATGATTTAAATTTTTATAAATAAAATAAAATAAAAAAAGCATTATTATAAAAAAGATTATATTTATAATCTTATGTCTTAGCAAAATATTATAAACATTTTTATCTTCTGTATATGAAACTAAGTAAGCAATTGTTTTGTCTTTTTTAATATTTTGTATAGGCAAAAAACTAATAATATTAACATTTTTAGAAAATACCTTATATAAATAAAACTTCTCATTTTTAGTCATTTTTTTATCTATTTTTTCTTTTAAAGACTCAAGTATTTTTTTTCCACTTATTAGATGAAACATATCTTCGTTATCAGGTTTAGAATAAAAATAGTCTTTATGCTCAATACTTTTTATATATCTACTTTTAAAAGATTCATTTAATAAAGTATTTGCTAAAAATACATTTTTATTAATTAGAAAATGTGTATGTATTTTATTAATATTGATTAATTTTTCTTGTAAATAATCAGAAGAGAGGGATATTTCAACTGCACCTAAATATTTTTTATTTTCATTAAAAAAAGGAAAAACATATCTAAAAGCATTTACTGTTCTTCCATGTTCAAAACCAAAAATATCTTTTTTTGTTTGCCTTACATAATTAAAACTATATCTAATATCATTTAACTCATCGCCAAACTTATCTGGATAGTTCATACGTAAAAAAGATTTATTAAAAGGGTCTACAAACTGTATTTGAATAATACCTCTTTGTTTCATCTTTTCAAAAAACATAGTCATTGAATCATTTAATTTTTTTCTTAGCTTTATTTTTTGCTCTTGGTTTGAAACTAATGCTTGTTCTAGGATTTTTATATTTGTCTTATTATTAGTAATTTCTGATTTAACACTTTTAACATCATTTATAAAATAGTCCAAAGTTATTAGATAATTAGTCTCTAAAGTTTGCATTTTATTTTCTAATTCTTCAGTAATTCTTTTATTCTTATCATTTGTTGTAAGATAAAAGAAAAGACCCAATATCATTAAAAATATAAATGGTAATAGATAGTTTAAATTTATTTTTATTATTATGAACTCTTAGTAGTTAATTGAGGTATATTTTAACAAAAAGAATCTTGATTTAATATCATTAATAACTTATTTTTATACTTTATGCTTCTGATGTCTTATTTTTACCACTTCTTTTTGATTTATACATTAGAATGTCTGCACGTTTAAATAAAGTTTCAACACTATCACTCTTTTTAACTTTTGTTAATCCTATACTTACAGTAATTTTTTCATTTTTAACTAATTCTAATGTAGAAATATATTCTCTTATTTTTTCAATTATAATAAATGCATTATCCAAATCATTTTTAGGCAAAATTAGTACAAACTCTTCGCCACCTATTCTAAATAGCAAATCAGTAGATCTAATCATATCTTTAATAGCTTTTGCTATCTTAACCAATACAGCATCACCAATATCATGTCCATAAGTATCATTGATATTTTTGAAGTTATCAATATCTAAAATAGCAAGACAAAAATTACAATCATATCTTTTAAATAAGTCTAAACTTTCCTGAACTCTTTTATTATAAAACTTTCTATTAAAAACCTGTGTAAGTTCATCAATATAAACCTGCTCTTTAATTTTCAATTGAGATAAATGTAAATCAGTATGATCTCTTGCAAGACCAAGAATACCAATATTTTTATTTAGACTATAATCAAATGGTATTTTTTGTGTTTGATAATAAATTCTAGAACCATCAGTATTAGTAAACCATTCATTAAAAATCTTTACTTTATTATCTTTTAACATTAAAATATCTGATTCTCTAAATAACTTAGCTTGTTCTTTATTAAATAATTCAAAATCAGTTTTTCCAATTATTTCAGCTAAACTTTTTTGTACTAATTTTTCAAAAGCATGATTACAACCAATATATTTAAAATCTTTATCCTTATAAAAAATCAAATCATTTGTAGAATTAATTACTGAATTAATCAAAATATTATCATTTGTAGTTTTATCTAATAAGATTTTATCTTTATACTTTTCTTCAATATATCCTGCAATTAAATATCCTATTGGTAAACCAAATAAAGTTACAATAATAAGTAGTATTATTCTATTTTCACTTTGTTCATAAATCTTATTATATTTATTAAAATCTTTTGGAACTAATAACATATATATTTTATCTTTACTAGATATATCCAAAGCAGAAAGATAAAAATGTTCACTTTTTCTTAGTTTAGTTTTTGTTAAATCCTTTGGTAAAAAATCATATAAATCAAAAACTGATTTACCAAGCTTTAAATCACTTGTCCAGTTGTATTTAGAATCTTTACTTACAATAATATTTGCATCTTCATAAATAAGGCTTACATCATGTAAAGATGATTTTTGTAAGTCTTCTAAAAAAGTTTTAAGATTTATATTTAAGATTATAATACCCATCTTTTTATTATCAATAATAAGTGTTTTTGCTATTCGTAAAGTTGGAACAATTGGTAATTCAATTTTTGAATTTTCTACATTTAAATCAATATTAGAATAATATACTTCATCACTCTTCTTTTTTAAAGTATCTTCAAAGTAGTATCTTCCTTTTTTATTTTGTAAATATTTATCTTCTACTAATATTGGTTTTTGATAATTATCAACACGAATAGTTTCATTTCCATTTATATCAATATATCTAAATTGGAAAATATCTTTATTTGTTTTAAATAATGTTATAAATAAGTTTTGAACAAACTCTTTATCTTTTTTATCTTTTGCAAAGTTTATAATATATTTATTATCAATTATTGATTCAAGAAGTATAGTTTTATTTTCAATATATTTATTAAAAAATTTTACTTTGTTATCTTTTTCTTTTTCTAAGTTTTCAATTGAAAGTTGTTGTACATTTGATTTTTGAAATAAAAAAATTGAAGATAAAAGGATAAAAACAATAGCCCCAACAAAAGTACTTATAAGTAAGAAGATTTTATTTTTAATGGATAATTTCATATATTTTCCTATTGAATTATTTCAAATTAAGATATTATTATATAATAATAAAGTTTACAAAGAAATAATTTATGAAAAGAAATAATTTTTTATCAATAAAAAAGAATAGAGAAAAAAAGGCAAAAAAAAAGCTTTTAGATATAAG
>NZ_JBGUES010000117.1:0-7241 GCF_041821165.1 Poseidonibacter sp.
ATTATTTTATTTGATGCTATTTCAGCTACTTGAATTTTTTCTTTAAAGTATAGGATTTTATCCTCATAAAATTCAATTTCTTCTTCTACGCTTGCTAAACTTCTAACGCTACTTTCTATTTCATCAATTTCTTTATCATCTAAGATAAGAACTTCAATATCATTTTTCTTATATGCTTCTAATAATGGAGAGTTTTTAAGAACTTTTTCATTTTCACCTACGATGTAGTAGATTGCTTTTTGTTCTGAATCTGCTGCTTCTTTATATTTAGCTAATGAAGTTAAACCTTCTGCTTTAGTTGATTTATATCTTAGTAAATCTAAAATCATCTCTTTATTTGTGAAGTCTTGGTAAGCACCTTCTTTTAATGCTCTATTATATTGTTCTATGAATTTTGAATATTTTTCTTCATCTTTAGAAAGTTTTTTGATTTCATTTAAAATCTTTTTAACAGATGCTTGTTTAATATTTGCAAGAACTCTATTTTCTTGTAAAATTTCTCTTGATACGTTTAATGGTAAATCTTCTGAATCAATAATACCTCTAACAAATCTTAAGTATGTTGGTAATAACTCTTTTTCAGAATCTGTAATAAATACTCTTTTAACATATAACTTAACACCTGGTTGGTAATCAGCTCTATACATATCCATTGGAGCAGTTGCTGGAATATAGAATAATGTTGTATATTCATTTACACCCTCTGCTTTTGTATGAATTGTACACATTGGGTCTTGAGAATCATGAGAGATTGATTTATAGAAATCATTGTACTCATCAGCTTTTAACTTACCCTTTGGTTGCATCCATAAAGCAGTAGCTTCATTGATTTTTTCATTTCTATCTTCAATAGATTTTTTAGCTTCTTTTCCAGATTTTTTATCATCTTCGCTTAATTCTTCAGTTACTTCTTCTTTATAAGAAAGATAAATTGGGTATGCAATATGGTTAGAGTATTTTCCAACGATTGTTTTAATTCTTTCTTTTGTAGCGAATTCTTCTGCTTCTTCATCTTTTAATTTAATGTAAATTACTGTTCCTGAAGATTCTTTTGTACAAGGTGATAAATCAAATTCACCTGTTCCATCAGATGACCATTTATAAGCTACTTCTTCTCCAGCTTTTTTAGAAATAACATCTACATGAGATGCTACCATATATACAGAGTAAAAACCAACCCCAAATTGTCCAATAAGGTTAGAATCTTTTTTATCATCACCTGTCATTGCTTCAATGAAAGATTTTGTTCCTGATTTTGCAATAGTACCAATTGAAGCGATTAAATCTGCTTCATTCATACCAATACCATTATCACAAATTGTTAATGACTTATCAGCTTCATCAAATGAAATATCAATTTGCCCTTTCCAATCTTCTGGTAAAGAAGCCTTAATTGTATCATCTGTTAATTTTAAATAGTTTAATTTATCAATAGCATCACTTGCATTTGATACTAGTTCTCTAATAAAGATTTCTTTATTTGAATATAAAGAGTGAGTCATTAGATGTAATAATTGCCCTACTTCTGTTTGAAATTGATGTTTTGCCATAAAAATCTCCTATATATTTTTTAAATTTGTAATGAAATTTTATCACATCTTTATAAAAGGAAGCTAAAGTTTAATAAAAAATTAGCACTTTAGCATTAAAAGTGCTAATTTTAAGATTACATTGATTCTATGTCAGTTATTTCAGGGCCTGAAAGTTTTTCTAATTTTTGTTCTACTAGACTTAAGAAGTCTGTTCTATTTTTTTCATCCATATTATTTTCTAACATCTCAATAATATATTTTATACCATTTGCATTAATTTTTTTTACACTTGCTAAATAGTGTACAAAAGAGATTATCTTAATATCATTAATTGAATATAGTTTTTTTATCTCACTTTTAAAAGGCAATAAACCTTTATCCTCATACATCTTTAGTGTTCGTACTTTTGCAGTTAAAAGTTCTGCAATACTACTTAAAGGTATTACATCTTTTGTATTATCTAATAAAGCCAATTTTATCCTTTTTGAAAATCATTTCGTATTATATAAAATTTATCATTAATAAAAGTTAGTAAATACTTTTTGTTATTATTTTACATACTTTATGTAAAAGATTACACAAAATATGTAAAAGTAAAACAACTATTTTACAAATAAAACAATTAAATTTTACAATTATTATAAAAATTTAAGTTAGTTTTATATACCCTAGATGAAATTTATATACATAAAAATCTAATTATTTTAAGGAATTAATAAAATGTCGACTAATTCAAAGTCAAGAAAATACAAAATTGGACAAGATAATTTACAAAAATTTGGTCTAGATATTCACAATCCAGTATTTGGTGCAAGTGCTATTCTTATATTAGTATTTGTAATTGGAACACTTATTGCTCCTGCTGAATCAAAAGAAGTTTTAGATTCAGCAAAATGGTGGGCAATAAATAACTTTGACTGGTTATTTATGGGTTCTGCAAACTTTTTTGTACTATTTTGTCTTCTACTAATAGTATTACCTGTTGGTAAAATAAGAATCGGTGGAAATGAAGCTAAACCTGAATTTACAAATTTTGCATGGTTTTCAATGCTTTTTGCAGCAGGAATGGGAATTGGACTTATGTATTGGTCTGTTGCTGAGCCAGTTGCTTATTATACAGGTTGGTGGCATACGCCTTTAAATGTTGTAGCAAATACACCAGAAGCAAAAGATTTAGCAATGGGTGCAACTATGTATCATTGGGGATTACATCCTTGGGCTATTTATGCTGTTGTTGGATTATCTTTAGCATTTTTTTCATATAGTAAAAATTTGCCTTTAACAATGAGATCAGCTTTTTATCCAATATTAAAAGAGAAAGTTTGGGGATGGCCTGGTCATATTATTGATTTATTAGCTGTATTATCAACTATTTTTGGACTTGCAACTTCTTTAGGTTTAGGAGCACAACAAGTATCTTCTGGTTTAAAATTTTTATTTGATATTGATAATGGTGTAGATACTCAGATTTTAATTATTATAGGTATTACAATTTTTGCATTAATTTCTGTTGTTAGAGGATTAGATGGTGGAGTAAAACTATTAAGTAAATTTAATATTATTGTAGCTTTTGCATTAGTTTTATTTATCATTATTCTTGGACCTACACTAAATATTATTACAGGTGTTGGAACTACTTTAGGAAACTATGCTTCAAATATTTTTGCACTTAGTAATTTTATTGGTAGAGAAGATAATGATTGGCTTCATGGTTGGACTGTATTTTATTGGGCATGGTGGATTGCATGGTCTCCATTTGTTGGAATGTTTATTGCACGTGTTTCAAAAGGAAGAACAGTAAGAGAGTTTATTATTGCTGTATTACTAATTCCTACTGTTGTAACATCTATTTGGATGAGTACATTTGGTTTAACTGCACTTGATCAAGTTATTGGAAATGTTGGTGCTTTAACAAATGGAATTACTGATAAATCATTAGCAATGTTTCAAATGTTAGAAAACTTACCTTTTTCAACAATTACATCAAGTGTTGCAATATTTTTAGTTATTGTATTTTTTGTTACATCATCTGATTCAGGTTCATTAGTAATTGATAGTATTACAGCTGGTGGAAAAGTTGATACTCCTGTTGTACAAAGAGCATTTTGGGCAATTTTAGAAGGACTTGTAGCAATCGCATTATTATATGTTGGTGGGAAAGAAGCACTTAGTGCTTTACAAGCTGGTTCTATTACAACAGCCCTACCATTTACCTTTATTCTTTTAGTGATGTCATATTCACTTTATATAGGTTTAAAATCAGAATTAAATAAGTAGTATTTTACTGCTTATTAATTAAAAAGCACAAAAAAGATACACTACCCTTATTATATACAATAAGGATTAAATATGAACAAAGATAAATTTTTAAATGATTTAGCTGAAATTTATGATTTTTTAAACGCTCAAAAAACAAATGTAAATAAACTAATATCATATTTAGAAAATAATGAATTTGATAAATTAACTATTATAAATGAATTTGCTTCATCTCTTGAACTTGAAATGAGTAATGACTTAAGATTTGCTCTTGTTACAAGATTAGTAAACTTAAGAGATGACTCACTTGTTCAAGTACTAAAAAAAGCCAATAAAAATGATGAAGAAATTATTGCTTTACAAGAAAAAGCTTATTGTTTTGTAAGAGATTTCTGGCATGAAAAACACAAAGGTACAGTATCTTATATAAAAAACAATAATCTTTTAACACCATTTTATCAAGCAATTTTTGAAGGTGTTTATAATGTTGGACTAAAAATGTCATCATGGCAAAGTTTATGGACAGCGCATATTATAAATGGAATAAATAAAGAACTATTAGCTCAATTTGATGGAAATGAAGAAGAAGTATTTAAATTCTTAGAAAAAAAACACTTACTTGATTTAGGTCATAACGAAATGATAGCTGATAGATCTTACTCTGCACTTGTAAAAGAAAAAGATGGATATCACTCACAAGCTTATATAAAAGCATTTAAAGAACAAACAACTGCTGTTATTGATGAACTTGAAGAGTTTGAAGAAAGACTAATAGAACTTGAAGATGATATTTATGGTGAGAAATGGAACTATATTTTATATATCCAAACATTAATCAAAGCATTTGGAGAAGATAAAACTCACCTATTAGTTTCAAGATGGGCTGATGTTGATAGAGCTTGGATGAAAATCAAGTCACCTATTCAAATTGGACATCCTTTAGAGTATTATGAAGATCACTTTAGAAAAGCAGTAGCCTTAGAATGGGATATTAGACTTACTAATCCTGAGTTCTCTCAAAATGATAATAGAGTAAATAAAATCAAATCAGCATTTGCAAAAATCTTTGACTCTTTTGAAGATAATAAAGATTATAAAAACACTTATGATTTCTCACTTAAATCATTAGATAAAGTGCAACTATATGTAGGAAGACCCGCACTATTTTTTGGTGCAGAGTTTAATGGACTATTTTCAGCTCAAGTTGTACCAAATGATGAAATAGTATCAAAAGAAGAAGGTAAAAAGATCTTTGCATTTTCTGATGAAATACTTCAAACTACAAGAGCAAAACCATTTTTAAAACTAAGCAGTGAAATTTTTGGACAAGAATTATTAAGAGAAGATAGAAATTTTTTATTCAATGAAACATCTGCTTGGCATCAAGTTTATGATATTACAACTATTGGTCATGAATTTGGTCATATTTTATGGTGTGATGAAGATACAGAATCAGTTATGAATAAAACAGGAAACTTTAAAAATATTGAAGAATTCAAAGCTACAACTGGTGGTTTAGTATCTTTCTTTTTAGATGAATCAAATGATGAAAAAGAGCTAGAAAAACAAGTATTAATAGATACAGTTAAACGAGCTATTGGACTTATGGGATGGATGGAAGTTGATGAAGTCCAACCATATTATTGTGAAGGAATTATTCACTTAAATGGTTTATTTGATTCAGGTATTTTAGATTGGGATGAAAAGAATCTACGTATTGATTTAAGTGATGAAAAACATGAAGCACTTAAAAAATGGTATATAGCTACATATACAGCATTAGCAAGTCATTATTTAAATAAATTAGATGCAACAGAGTTTTTAAATTTATATGCAGTAAAAGAAGATAAATACTTTATGCCTGTAAATAAAAAAATCAACTCTTTCGTAAAACACTACTTCTCAAGATACCAAGCTATTGGTCAAGAATTAGATACAGTTGATAAAAAAAGTAACTATATAAAATAAGAGGTTTCACCTCTTATTTTATCTTTTATTTTATACTTGGACTTATGCTTTGCCAATCTTCTATTAACTCTTCTTTTAAAATAAATGTAGAATTTTTATCTGCTTTTTTTTCATAATCCATAGGAGTTACTACCACTAATCCACCTTTTAATAAACTTGTAAAAGTATTTGATTCTACTTTTGTTCCTGAGAAAATAGAGAACTTTAAATTAAAACCACTTATGTCATAAAATGTAGAATTATCTCTTACAAATTTTGAGTATTTATCAAAAATCAAACAATCCATTATTACTTTTGTTCCATCATTACTTAAATCAATATTGTTAATTTTTCCTATTTGAACATTTTTATAGTAAATTGGAGAATTAATTCCTGCACTTGAGGCATGATATGAGTGTACTTTTAAAAGTATTCCTTTATCTAAATTAGAAAATGCTGGTTTTTTAGATAATCCTATAAACTCTTTTTGTATTTTTTTATTTGAACTTTTTATAACTCCAATATCAACAGCCATAATAGCAGAACCGATATTTTCTATTTTATCTAAAGATACAATTGGTTTTTTTAGATAAAAGATTGTGCCTTTTTTTGCAATAGAGTTATAATCATCAAAAATTAATGCATCAACTTTTACTTTTTGATTTTTTAGTAAAGAGATATTTGTAACTTTTCCAATATTTACACCTTTATAGGTAAGAGCTGAAAAATCTTTTTTTACATCTTCCACCTCATCAAAAATAATGCTAATACTATTTGTAGAGTTTTGCATATCTTCAAGTGAAGAGAATATTTTATATTTAGAATATTTCACTTTTGTATTTGAATCAAGATAAATAGCTCCATTTAATAAAGAAGAAAAATCTTCTATTTCAAAGATTAGACCATTTAAACTTGCATTTAAATTTACTACACTTTTTTTATAAAATCTTGAGTTTTTATTTAGATACTTTTTATATTTTTTATAAATAAAAAGTTTTGCTTTTGAGTTATTATCTTTAAAATTAATTGATTTTACAAAACCTATTTCTTGATTTTTATACATAATTGCCATATCTTCTTTAATTTTAAAATCATCATCAAAATATGCAGTTATTAGTGAACCTTCATTATGTATTCTTTTTATTTTTTGAACATCTTTATATGAAGAATAAAGTTTAAAACTTGTTTTACTTAGTTTATCTTTTCTTTTAACATCAACTATTGCTATTGCCCCATTTAATAAAGGTTTTAAACCTGCATAGTTTACATTTACATCAAGGTTTTTTATATCAATTAACTTTGAACTCATATCATAAAACATTGTATGATTATTTATTAGTTTATTGTATTTTTCATAAATCGATATTTCTATTTTTACCTTATTTAAATCTTTTGATAAACTATAATCTAAGACTTTCCCTATTTCGATATTTTTAAAATAGATTTTTGAGTTTTTACTAATAGAGTTTAAATCTTTTGCATATAAACTATATTTTGAATCTA
>NZ_JBGUES010000118.1:0-7201 GCF_041821165.1 Poseidonibacter sp.
TTTTGTATCTTTGTGATTTATCAATAGCTAAGTTAGGGTCAAGATTAATCTGTATTTCTTTTTTTTGTTCTTTTGGTTTTTCTTCAATAGGTTTAGGTTTTTTTATAGGAGTTTTAATTGGTTCTATTTTATCAATTACTTTATTTATTTTTTGAGGTTCTTTTTTAATTTCTTTTTTTTCTTGTAAAAAAATAAATAAAACAATAGAAATTGTAATTAGTATTAAAAGTATTATAATCTTTTTCATATTAAAGGTAAAAAAGAGTAGAAAATCTACTCTTTTAATTACTTGCTTATAGCAGTATCTCTTGTTTTGTCTTTTGTATCAACCCAAATATTTGGAGTTGACCCACCAGGCGTTAAGAAAATTTTAGCATCTTTATTAACTCTAAGTGCATCATTGAATTTCCCTTGAATTTCAATTTGTTGCATATGTAATAAGTTAGGTGTTAAAGATTTAGCTATTGCAATATTTGCAGCAGCTTGTGCTCTTGCTTCAATAGTAACAGCATCTGCTCTACCTTGTGCTTCAATTCTGTTAGCTTCAGCATCCCCGATAGCTTTTGCAGCTCTTTTTTCAGCTTCTTGTTTTGTTCTTAAAACTTCGTATTTTACTCTTTCAGATTCTTGATTAGCAATTTGAACTCTTTCAATTTGATCTTTAATTTTCTGAGGTAATACGATTTCTCTTAATTGAACTGATAATAATGAAACAGGTTTACCAGGTAAGCCATCAATATTTGCTCTTACACCTTCTTCAATTTTTATAGCAATTTCATTTCTTTTTGTTGGTAACTCTTCAGCTGTATATACACCAACTACATTTCTAACGATATCTCTTACAACAGGGTTAATAATTTTATCTTCCCATGAGAATCCCCAGTTAGCAATAGTTGTTGGAGCTCCATCTGCTGTTAATCTATATTGAACTGTCAATTCAATTGAAACAGGTAAACCTCTTGCATCAAGAATATTAATTGCAGGGTTAAGTCTAATACTTTGATCAAAACTACCAGTAGTTTCAACAGAAGCATAATTCATTAATCTAACTTTTGTATCAATTAACACAACTTTTTGGAAACCTGGAATATATAAGTGAATACCTGGTCTTAAAGGAGTTTCTTCATATTTACCTGTAGTACTTTTAATACCAACTTCCCCTGATTCTACAATTACAAAAGGCTTGAATATAAATAAAAGTGCAATTACTGCGATTATTACATAAATAATCCCTGCTTTTTTCCCTAAATTTTTGAAAAATTCTGGTGGCTCAAAAGGTGGTTGGTAGTTTCCACCACCACCGTTATTGTTGTTATTTGAATTCCCACCACCACTTTGTTGTTTCTTTTTAAAGTAATCGTTATCTATCGGCATATTTTTCCTTAGTTTAATTTAATAAGATATATTAACAAAGATTAGTTAATGTATGTTAAATGCTTAATGTATTTTTCATTTCTACCTTGAACTACATCAAAGTAAGCTGTTTGAAGAGCTTCAGTTATTGGACCTCTTTGTCCTGCTCCAATAATTCTTGAATCAATATCTCTAATAGGTGTTACTTCAACAGCAGTACCTGTAAAGAATGCTTCATCTGCAATATAAACTTCTTCTCTTGTAAGCCTTCTTCTAATTACTTCATAACCTAAGTCTTGAGCTAATTCAATAACTGTAGCTTGAGTAATAGATTCTAAAGAGTTATCATTTGGAGGAGTAATAATTACACCATCTCTTACAATAAAGAAACAAGCACCAGAAGCTTCTGCGATATAACCTTGGTCATCTCTTAAAAGTGCTTCATCATATCCACATTCAACTGCTTCAAATTTTGCCATTTGAGAGTTTAAGTAGTTTGCAACTGCTTTTGCTTTTCCCATTCCAGATGTGTTAGAATTTCTAGTCATTGATGCAATTTTTACTCTTACACCTTTTTTAAGACCTTCTTCACCTAAGTAAGCTCCCCATTCCCATGCAGAAATCGAAACCTGAACAGGTGCTTCTTTATGGTAAAGTCCCATAACACCGTAACCTAAATATACTAATGGTCTAATATAAGCACCTTCAGTTAATTCATTTTTTTGTAATAACTCTACTTGAGCTTTATTTAATTCATCTTCAGTAAATGGAACATTAATTAATGTCATTTTTGCTGAGTTAATAAGTCTTTTCGTATGTTCTTTTAGTTTAAAAATAGCACATCTACCATCTTGTGTTTTATATGCTTTTGTACCTTCAATAGCACCGTTTCCATAGTGAAGAGTATGACTAAGAACGTGTACCTTAGCATCAGGCCAATTTACAAATTCCCCATCCATCCATATGTATTTTGCTTCAGTCATATTATTAATTCCTAATGATTAAAATTTAAACGTACATTTTATCTAAGATATGATTAAAAAAATGTTTAAGTATATTTATTAGTTTATTTTGGGAAAAATAAAAAGCCTAGTTATAGGCTTCTTATTATAATTGTTTTTTCGATTTTTGAAGTTCAATTAGATTTTTTTCAGCTCTAATTATTGCAATAGCAATATTTTCTTCTACTTTTGTCATTAAAGATATATCTTCAGCTTTTTTGAATAAATTCAATGCTTCTTCTACATTTCCTAATGCTTCATTAACAATTCCATAATTATATAAAGCTACATAACTTTTGAAATTTGTAAGTTTATTTAGTTTTTTTAATAATTTTTCTGCTTTTTCTAATCTTTTATTTTCTATTAGTACAAGAGAAGTTTTTAATAAACCTTTTTGTATATCTGTATAATCGATATCAGGTTCATCCATTAATTCAGCTGTAAAATAAACATATGAAGGAGCAATATCTTTAACTAATTGTGTAGCAATATAACCTGCTAGTTTTGTATTTTGATCTCTTTTTGTTGGAAGAACTATATTTTGATCAATACATTTTTTTATTTTATTAGAAGCTGAGTAGTTTTTAGTAAATATCGTTTTGCTATTACTTACTTTTATTAATTTAACTTTTGTATTTACACTATAAGTATTTGCTTTACATTTTACATTGTATGTTCTATACTTTGCACAATACGCATCACCTTTTTTTGTATAAGCAGTTCGAACACAAGTATCATAATCAGTTCTACCTTCAAGATAATTACTTGTTGCAACATCAGAAACATTTACTTTTCCTGTAACTAGTGTTTCTATTTGTGCTAAACCCTCAGTTCTATTTCCTTTAATCAGTTTTACTAGTCCCGAATCATTTAGCTTTTTTTCTTCCATTATCCTAGAAATATTATTTCTATCAATTAAATTAAAATAATTCTTATCATTAATTTTCACATTAGCAATTGTCGAATCTATTTGAGATGATTGTGCAATATAATCTGATTTAAATGGTAAAACCCCTATGTTTTTAATAGCTTTATCAGTCACTTGTGCTGCTTTAATTGCTCTAATTTGAGTTTTTTGAGCACATCCTGTAATAAATATTAGCAATAAAAAACTTACTAAAATAGCTTTAAACAACTTCATAATTGATTCTCCAACAGATAATTTAACACAATAATAAATAATATTTTATTTATTAAATAAAATAGAGTTTAGACCTAGTTGTGTTACTTCATCTTTAAAATAACTTGCAGCACTTGCAAGAGCATTTTCATTTGAAGATGATGATCTTCCAACAGAGTTTATTATATTATTAGAAATAGTTCTTCCATTTGAAATAACAGAAATTGTTGTGTTTACCTTTGCAATTTTCCAACCTCTAGCAGTTGAATAATTGATTTTATTGTTTAATGATATTTTTACATTATCATCATAATTGACAACTTTATATGAATTTTTATTTAATTCATCTATTAGTTGATCACTAAAAAGTTTGCTTGAAGTATTTGAAGTGATTTTTATTTTTAATGAATCTTTTAATGAAGTAATATCATTTGAAATATTGTCATATTTCTTTAAATATTTAAGATCATCAAAATCTTTATCTATTGCATTTAATAAAATTACTTGACTTCTTGCTTTGTTTAAAATAGGGTTTGCATTTTCTAAAGTGTAGATTTTTTCTAAAATAGATTGATTTTTGCTTATTTTAACTGCATTATTTATTTTGCTTTCACTTAAGTCAAAATCTTTTTTCTTATCATTAAAAAGTTCTGTTCTACTAACTCTCATTAAAACAAAGAAGTTATTTCCTGCAACATGATTTTTTTCTACTTTTGCATTATTAAATTTAATATCTTGAACTTCAATATTTAAGTTTTGACTTACATCTTTTTTATAAGTACCATTTGAAGAACTTGTAGTTTTTTGTTCTAAATTTGAACCAACTGTTACACTAAGTCTTGCTGCCATATTGTTTAATGCCATATTTTTTGCTGATTCTAAAGAACTTGATTCTCCTATACCATATAAATGAATAGGGTTATTAGATGGAGCATTGATGTACCAATTAGGTAGTTGATGTGAGTTGTTATTTTTTGCCAGAGGTAGCGTACTGCTACACCCTGTAAATATTAGTAAAAATGAAGCTTTTAAAGCTATTTTTTTATAATCCAAATGCATTACCTTTTTCATTTGTTTTTTGTACTATTTGTAAAAGTTTTAAATTTGAGTTTTTATCATCAATTGTTAACCAACTATGATTTGCACCAATTTGTTGACTTGCAGTTAATTTTGTTGGTAATTCAATTCTATCACAAGTTGATTTACCAGACATTGGGTCAATATTTTCCTCAAAAGCAAAAACTTTAAATATTTGATTTTCTTCTACTTTGTAATCATTACCAAGATTAACTTGAGCAATCATATCAGAACCATTAGTTCTTAATTTTGTAATATAACCTTGAACTGAGAAATATTTAGAAAAGTCCGTATCTAATTGTGTTAATGATTTCATTAATCCTGATTTTATTCCACCTACAACCATATCAAAAGATGGTTCTGGAACTTTACCAATATTCGAATCATCAGTAACAGTTTTTGAAAAAAGAATTTTACCAGTTTCAACATCTAATATTCTAATAGTACTTGTTGTTTTTATAATCATACCATCAGTTACAGATGTAACAACTTTTGCAAGTGTAGTAAATAGCTTAAGTGCTGCATTATCACTTTGTCCAGCTGCTCTTTGTGCAACACCTGCTGCTTCTGTATTATTTCTATATGTTTGCTCTACATTATCAATTGAACCTGTGATAATATATTTAACACCTGATAATTTACCAAATTTAACACTTGTTTTTGGATCTAAAAGTCCAGAATCTTGGAATTTTAATTCAGCATCTATTTTTTTCATATCAGATCTAGTAAAAAGTTTAGCTCCACCTGTTTCTAAAACTTTTGCTTCTAATAAAGGTGTTACTGATTCTGCTAATTTGGCATTAACATTTCTTTTTGTTTTAGTTTTTTTAGATTTAGATTTAGAAGCTACTCCAATAGCAGCAGCATTTCTACTAGCAATAATACCAGCAGCAGCTCTTGTTTGCTTATTTGCAGTTGTTGTTTCTGTTTGAGCACTTCCAAATGTAGAGTTATTTGTAAATTCCATTACTGCAACAGTTGGTAATACAGATGAGTATTCAGCTTTACAAGCTTCTGGGATTTCAATTTTATCTTTTATTTTTGTTTGGAATGCCATTGGATTAATTTCATTCTTCGCACAACCAGTAACTAATATAGCCGCAGTTGCTATAGCCATGGTATTAATAATATTTCTCATTTTCATTTTATGTCTCCTGTTATTATGTATAAAATAATAACAAAATTTGATTTTTAGATGTAATTAATAAAATTAAATAAAAGTTAAGATTATAATAATGTATCAAAAAGACACATTAATAATCTTTTTTAATATTTTTATTCTTTGGATAAAAATTATTATATTTTATCACCAATAAGTTTTTTATAGATACTAACTCTATTATTTACTTTTAATAAATACTGTTTTGTTTCATCATGTGGAAGATTTACTCTTAAATGTTTGTAAACTTCGTTTGGTGTCATGCTATTGATTTTACTTGATGCTTTATTTATATTGTATGTTCCAATAAATGCTTTTGCAACATTACCTGCACCTGTATTATAAGCAGCAATCGTACAGTACATTCTACTAATTGGATTTTTTACTTTTTTCATATATCTATAATATAAAATATGAAGATAACTTGTTCCTATTTTTATATTATTATCAGAATCATATAAATAGTCTGAACTTAATAATTTTTTCTTTCCATATAAAAATTTATATGTATCAATACCTGCTGTTTTTGGAACAATTTGCATTAATCCAAATGCTGGAACATAAGATCTTGCCATTGGATTAAATGAACTTTCACTATGCATAATCGCATAAATTAATTCAGCTGGAATATCACTTTTTTTTGCATTTTCTAATACAGTTGATTTAAAAGATTTTGCTTTTTTTATTAAACTATTAGATGGAAGTTTTACTTTTACTGTATAAATAAACTTATCACTATTTTTGACTTTTTTACTAGTAATATTTTTTAATTTATCCATAATATATGGTTTATCTACTATGTCACCAATAACTTTATTTGTATTTTTTACAACTTTTTCTTGTTTTATAATTTTGTCTATTTTTTGTTGTAATTGGTCATTTTTATATGCACTTTTTACATCATCTTTTACTAATTCATTTGAAAGTTTTTTTAGTTTTTCTTTTGCTTGAATTTTATTTTCAGCAATTACTTCAAGTGTAATTTCTTTTTTTTCAAAATCTACTTTCTTTTTTGTATCAAAATCTTTTCCATACTCAACCCATTTATTTTTATCACTTGTATCAATATCTGGCCAATTTTTTGAAATATTATTACTATATTCATTAAAGGCTTTTTGATAGGCTTCTTTATAAGTTTTATATTCAGACTCTAAATCATCTGCATATTGTGTAAACTGAGTATTTTGTTCTTTTAGATAATCTTCGTAAGTTCCTGCTGCATTTAAAAATGAGAAAGAACCAATTAATAATATTAAGCTTAGTTTTCTATAACCCATGCGCATATATCTCCATTTTCTTTTAAATATATTTCTTTAACCGTTGAAGAAATGTTTAAATCTTCCACTTCTTGTAAAGAGCTATTCTTGCTAGTTGATGATATAACACCATTTTGATTTAATTTATTTCTATATGTTGAAGTATTTATTTTTACTTTTTTTTGAATGGCAATTTGTTCAATTGCTCTCGAAATTGCAAGTTTTTTTTGAGCTT
>NZ_JBGUES010000119.1:0-7192 GCF_041821165.1 Poseidonibacter sp.
GTATTTAAAAGATGAGAAAAAAAGATTTAATGAATTACAAAAATTACTTCCACGAACTACACAGAAGATGTTAATTCAAAAATTAAGAGAATTAGAAGCTGATGGTTTAGTTTTAAGAGAGGTTTATCCAGTTGTTCCTCCAAAAGTTGAATACTCTCTTACAGAATATGGTGAGAGCTTAAAACCTATTTTAAAACAATTGTATAAATGGGGAGATATTCATAAAGAGAAAAAAAAGATTAATGTATAGATTTATTTTTTAATAAAAAATAAACAATAATAGATATCCCTGTTCCAGATAACATACTTAACATAATCATAATTTGATATCTAACTGCAATTAAAGGGTCAATTCCTGATAGAATTTGCCCTGTCATCATTCCCGGTAAAGAAACAAGACCAACGGCTAAAAAAGAGTTTATTTGAGGTATCATTGCTGTTTTAAATGATATCTGTCTTGCATGATTAAAATCATTAGTTTTTAATATTTCACTTTCAAACCTCTCAATAGCCAAAGAAAGGCCATTCATAGTGTTTGCAAATATCATTCCTGCAATTGGTATTACGAACTGTGGTTCGTAAATATTTTCTAACTCTAATACGAAATAAAGCATAATTATTAGATGAATAATACCTGATATACTAATAGCTGTAAATATTTGAAAATACTCATAAATAGATTTATTTTGGATATTTCTAAAGCTTATCCATGTAGAAAGGGTAATCATAAATATAATAATAAATGCACCAAGAAGTAAATCTTTTTCTTTAAAAATATATATAAGTACATAACCAATAAGAAGTAATTGGCTTAACATTCTTATTGTTGCATAGATAATTTCTACTTGATTTTTAATCCATCTTTTATAAAAATACCACACTATAAGAAGAGGTATTAACATATATAAAAGATTTAAAAGAGATATTGTTTTCATTTTTATTCATTAATTATAGGAATAGTAATTGTAAATACAGCACCTTGATACTCTTTATTTTCATAAGTATATTCTTCATTTTTAACACAAATAGTACCTTTAATATGATTTATAATAATTTCAGCACTCATATATAAACCAATTCCTGTTCCCTGTGATTGATGTTTTGTTGTAAAATATGGCTCAAATATTCTATTTATAATAGATTCTTTGATTCCTCCTGCATTATCTTTAATCACTATTGTAATGTCTTTATTTGATTTAAATACTTCTATAAAAATTAACTTATCAACTATTTTACTTGATTCAAGAGCATCTTTTGCATTATTCAAAATATTAATAACTACTTGGATTAACTCATTTTCAAGAGTATAAATATCAAGATTTTCTATATCTTTTATAATTGTAATCTCTTTATTTTTAAGTTTTGAACCAATTAATGAAAGGGCTTTATTAAATAAACTTATACTATTGAATATATTTGCTTTTTTATTGTTTTTAAGAAAACCTTTAAAGTCTTCAATTGTATTTGATAAATATTGTGCAGATTCATTTATTGCAGTTAACTCTTTTATTTCATCTTCTTCGTTTGATATTCCAAACTCTTTTTGAAGTTTTAATCCAGTTGCTACTGTTGAAATTACAGATAAAGGTTGTCTCCATTGGTGAGCAATATTCTCTATCATTTCACCCATTGCAGCCATTTTAGATTGTTGAAAAAGAATCTGCTCTTGTTCTCTTAATATTTGTTCTTGCTCTTTTTGGAAAGAAATATCAGAAAATACTCCAATATAATTTAGAATTTTAGAATTTTCATCATAAACGGTATTAATAGTAAGCCATTCTGTAAAGTGTTCAGATTTTTTATTTTTATTAACTATTTCACCTTCATAAAAACCATTCTCATTTAAATTTTTCCACATTTTTACATAATAAGATTTATTATGTACTCCTGATTGTAAAAATTTAGGGTTTTTACCAATAACCTCTGTTTCTTTGTATCCTGTAATAATCTCAAAAGACCTATTTACTCTTACAATATTACCATCTTTATTTGTAACCATAATTCCATCACGTGTATTGTTAAATACAGTATATGATTGTTTAAGAAGTGTTTCTTTATCTTTTTTATTTGTAATATCTAAAGCAAAAACAACTAAGCTAATTTTATTATCTATATATAAAGATGAAATTATTAGATTAAAAAATCTTTTTTGATTAAATTTATCTGTTAGAGAAAACTCTTTTTCTAAATCAGAACCAACTTTATAGTTTAAAATCATATCTTTTATTTTTTGGCTCTCTTTTGTATTCCAGCATGATAGTTCCCAAATTTTCATTTTTTTAATATCTTCAAAGGAATCATTTACAAGTTGAGAACAAACAGAGTTTACTTCTGTTATTGCACCATTTAATTCAATGAACATTTTTAGCATATTAGTTTTTTCAAATAGTGCTTTAAATTTTATTTGGTCATTTATTTGTAATTTATGTAATTTAATCTCTTTTTCTTTCTCTTTAGAGTAAAGAAAAAATAAAAATAATGCTATTAAAACAGAAACTAAAACTAAAATCACTGTTATTGTAAAATACTTATATCTTTTCTCTTCCCAACCACTTAGACTACTTTCTAAGTCAAGTTTTACACTTATTATAAGAGGGTAATTAGTTGTTGGCATGTAACTTACAATATTTTCTTTATTATCTACTACTTCTATTTCTGTTAATAATCTGTTTTCTAATGAATTAAGAAATTTTTTATTTAGATTTACAAATAAAGAATCCATTACTATATCTTTTGTAGAAAATAAAACTAATCCATCTATTCTTACTAACTCAACAACTGCTGAATCAAATTTTAATTCATTTTGATAATTATTAATAAAATAATCAACATTTAAATTGATAATTACTTTATAAATACTACCTTTGATAGTTGAATTTTTTAAAATAGGTATAAATGAAGTTAGCTTATTATCTGTCTTCTTTTTATCTATATTATAAAAATCTCTTGCAAATATTGGTTTTGAAACTCTTAATATATTGTTGTTAAAAAAAGGTTTAGGAATATACTCTTGAGTATCAATTTTTAGTCCAATATTTAAATTATTTGAACTTATTATAATTTCATCATTTTGATTTAAAATATTAAATGATCTTATTTGTGGGTAGTTTTTAATTATTTTATTTAGTTTTTTTTCTTGAATATATGAAGAGTCATATAAATCTAATATATTATCAAGATTGTCAATAATTGATTCAATATTAACTAAATCTTGATTAATATTATTACTAAAAGTTTTTGTATAAAGTTCAGAAATCTTATAATGATTTTGAATTGATTCTTCTTTTAATATAGATAAAGAAGACATCAACCCTCCCACTATTACAAAAATAGCAATAAGTGGAACTACTAAATATGTGAAAATATACTTATTTTTTTTACTAATCATTATTTTAATTTTGCGATTTGCTCTAAGTTATTATTTTTAGCAATTTGCAATAATCTTCCATCTTCTTTGATATCTTTAATAAACTGCTCAACTCTATTATAAAACTTATCATCTCCATAAGCCACTGTCCATGCATAAGGAGTTTTATGATAAGTAGTATTAGGAGTAATTAGTTTTGCCCATTGTGTTTTAGCTAACATCTTTTTTCCATAAGGGTAATCTGTCATAAATACATCAGCTCGTCCTGATTGTACTTCTTCTTCCCTATCTTTAAATCCATTTAGAATAACTAATTTTGCATTTTTTAGTTTTTCTTTCATAATTGGTTCATGATAAGTGCCTTTTGCAACTGCAACAATTACGCCTTTTTTATCAATATCATTCCATGATTGAACTTTTCTATTTGATTTTGTAGAAACTGCATAAATATCACTTTCTAAATGAGGTGTTGTAAATCTCAACTTTTGCGCTCTTGAAGGTGTATTTCCAATTGCAAACATTGCAATATCACATTTATTTGATGTCACATCTTTGATTAATGTAGGAAAAGAACTTTGTACATATTCAAGTTTTACATTTAAGTCTTTAGCTAATTGAATAGCTAAATCACTATCAATACCTTTTAGTGTTTGAGTTCTAACATCTAAGTAAGAAATACTGTAATATTGTGGCCAAATACAGACTTTTAGCTTATTTGATTCTATTATTTTATCAAGTCTACTTTCACTTGAGAATAAACTATTTTGTAGTAATAAACACAAAATTGTGATTTTTATAAGTCTTAACATATATTAACCTTTTTTTCAAATACAATATTATACCTTTTTTACTTTAGCAATAAATTTTTCTTTTAGTTCTCTAATCAAACTAAAACTACGTTCATAAATATATGTTTGTAAAAATAGTTTATTCTCTTCTTTTAAATCAAAGTTCAATAACACTTTTGTTGAGTCTTTAATTTCAATTATTTCATTTACACTAGTAAGAGTTTTAAAAGTATGTTTTGTAAATGAATTTATTTTGTGTTTATTAATTAAATCAAAATTCATATAAAGATCAAGTTTTTGATTTATAGTTAGTTTCTTGCTAATATTGGGCATTTCAATTAAAATAAAATCTTCTGAAATATTTATAATATTGCATTTATAATTTCCAGTTTTTAAACCTAATATGATTGTAAAATTCTTATCTGGAATTATTCTAATATTTTTTCTATGATGGATATAAGAGTTAATAAAAGTGAAATTATTAAAAACTGCAATATTATTCTTATGGTCAATACTTTTTAATTCTGAGTAAATATCACTAGCAAGATATTGTGAGCTTATGATTCCATGTTTTAACTCTTCAAGTGTATATCTATTGGCATCTTTTACTTTTAATTTTATTTCATTATCAACAATTTCTATAATTTCAGATTGCCTAATGATTGGTACACCCTTATAATGATTGATTAAATTAATACTTGTATGATTATTTTCAATTAAAGACAGTAAGGTATCAACAGGTTGCATATGTATTGATTTTAATGAATCATGGTTTAATTTATCAGGATTATTTAACAATAGATTATCAATAGCAGTAAGAATTGAACTTTTAAACTTCACAAACTCTATTGGTTTTTCTAAGAACTTTGTAATTTGTAAGTCAATACATTTTAAGAGTATAGTATTATTAATTATCGTAGAAGTAGCAATAAAAATTTGTCTTGGAAGTAAATATCTTAATTCTTTGATTAAATTAAATGCTTTAAGATTATTTATTTGTAAATCAATAAATATAATATCTGGATATTGACTATTTACATAAGTTAATATTTCACTTTCTTTATCTAGATATTGAACATTTTTAAACATTTCTTGTAAGTATTCATAATAATTCTCTTCTATTGAATTATCATCTTCGATTATTAAAACATTCAATTTTTTTGTTAATTGTTTTAATAGTTGATATTTAAACTTTTCGCGCACTTTATCATCCTTACAGTACTTCTACTTTATTTCGACCATTTCTTTTTGCATTATATAATGCCTTATCACATCTTTGAAAAATTGATTCTAGGGTATCGTTTTGCTTTATAGTTGTGATACCAAAACTTGAAGTTACATTTCCAACAACTTCATGTTTTTCATTTTGTACTATAACTCTTAAATTTTCAGTTAATATTTTTGCATTTTCTAAATTTGTATTTGGCATAAGTAATACAAACTCTTCTCCACCCCATCTTGCAAATAAATCTGTTTTTCGTACGGAATTATCTATTTTATTTGCAAGCATTATTAAAATCTCATCCCCATATAAATGTCCAAAGGTATCATTGACTTTTTTAAAGTGATCAATATCTAAAATAGCTATTGAAAAATTAGTCTTATATCTTTTGAACTTATCAAACTCATAAGAAAAAATTTCTTCAAATTTATTTCTATTACTTATCTGAGTTAACCCATCTACATATGCTTTATGTGATATTTCTATATTCCGTTGTTGAATGATACTGATATTTGTTAAACTAATAATGTATAAATCATCTTGTGCTTGTATTTTATCTATATGTACATGATAGGCTTTTGGATTAAAGTCTTTTCCTAACATTAAAACCATTTTATCAATGGCATTTGAGTTTTGAAATTTATTTAAAAAATCATCTTTAGTTTTTGCATATAAGTATCTTTCATTATTTATGAACATATCAAGAATTGATTCAAATCTATAAAAAAAATCATCTATTTTATCAATATTAAAAAAATCTAAAAATGATTTTGAAGCATAAGTAATTTTCTCAAAATCAGTTAAAAATACTAAAGCAGACTTATTTTGCAATATACTATCTAGTAGTTTATACTTTTGTTTTATAGCAAATTTTTTTTCATATATTTGATGTATTTTATTTAACAATGATTCTTTTTTTATAGGTTTAAGTAAATATGAATCAATACCTATATCAAATGCTTTTAGTAAATATTTACTTTCTTGTTGATTTGTTGTAATTATAATTGTTTGATTAGGATTAATTATTTTGATTTTGTGTATAAGTTCAAAATCATTAAATCCAAAACTAGAAATATCCGTAATAACTATATCGGGAGAGACTTCTTTATATAAAGACAAGATGTCATCTTTATTATTGGGTACAAATACTTTGTACTTTTGTTTAGTTAAAATATTGTAATAATCTTTTTGTATTTCAAGATTGTCTTCAATATATAAAATGCTTGTAATACTCATTATATGTAAATTCCTAATACTAAGGTGTATAGGTTATTATATAATAACATAACTTATAATAGTGGTATTATATTATTTCAAAGACAATAGGTAAACTAAAGTCCATATAGTTTTTATTTATTTTTTTAGAGAAAGGTTCAAAGCGTTCACTATTTATTAATGCATTTAATGCAGCTTTATCTAATCGTTTATTTCCAGAAGATTCTAGTAGTTTTATATTTTTAAATTCACCACTTTTTAATACTCTAAATGATAATAAAACTCTTCCTTCTTCTTTTAATCTTTTAGACATTTTTGGATATTGTTTATTTTTATCAATAAACTCTCTTAATCGAGAAATATAGTTTTCTTTAAACTCTTTATTTTTTTGCAAAGACTTACTAATATTTATACTATTTATTTTTGAGGGTTCATCTTTTTTTACTACTTTTTTTTCTAACTCTTCTTTAGGTTTTTTGATGATTTCTTTTTGTTTTACAATAGTGGGTTTTTTTATAATAGCTTTTTTAGGAGTTTTATTTACTTCTTTTTGAACAACTTTTTTTATTTCTTTTTTATTTTTTAAAACTTTTTTTTCAA
>NZ_JBGUES010000120.1:0-7145 GCF_041821165.1 Poseidonibacter sp.
GATCAATATATTCAAGAAAAAGGGTATAGAAGAGATGCTATCGTATATCCAACAGATATAAGCGTAAATTACAATAAAGAAACACAAAAATGTAAAGTGAAATTTACATTACCAAAATCATCTTATGCAACAGTTTTAATTGAAAATATTGCAAATAGGAATTTAAAGGCATAACTCTTAAAAATGTTTGTGTTAGAATGATTATATAAATATTTTAGGGAAGATTATGAAGATAGAAACGCTTGTTTATGATAAAAATCAATGGATAAAAAATTCTGGTGATATAGATGAAACTCAATTAGACAATGTTGATATTGTATTTATTTTTGGAAATAGAGATGCTATTAAAAATAGTGAAAATTTAGCAGAAATAAAACAACGTTATAAAAATGCAAAAATTGTTGGTTCATCAACTTCTGGAAATATAAATGCATCTGAAGTTTCAAGTTATGAAATTATTGCAACAGCGATTTCTTTTGAAAAATCTTCGATTGAAGTAGCATCAATTTGTTTTAATGAAGAGGATGATGTTGAAGAACTTTCAAAAGAGTTAGTGAGTAAACTAAAACAAGAGAATTTAAAACATATCTTTGTAATTAGTGATGGTTTACTTATAAATGGTTCATCTTTAACAAGAGGCATAAATAAAGTTACTAAAAATATTAGTGTAACTGGTGGTATGGCAGGAGATGGAGATAAATTTGAAGAAACTTATGTAGTTGTCGATACACAATCTAATCAAAGAACGATTGTTGCCGTTGGATTCTATGGAAATGATTTAACAATTGATACAGGATGTTTTGCAGGTTGGAGTGAATTTGGAGCTCAAAGAATTATTACAAAATCTAAAGATAATATTTTATATGAAATAGATAATGAACCAGCACTTGACTTATATAAAAAATACTTGGGCTCTTTAGCTTCTGATTTACCAAATAGTGGACTTAGATTTCCTTTAAGTATAAAAAAAGATGAAAATAGTTCAGAAGTTATTCGTACTCTTTTAGGAATTAATGAAGAAGATAAAAGTATAACATTTGCAGGAGATGTTCCTGTTGGATACAAAGCAAGACTTATGAAAGCTGATATTGATTTATTAATTGAGGGTGCAGGTGAAGCAGCTAAATCAATTAAACAAACAAATGATAAAACAGCCTTAGGTTTAGTTGTTAGTTGTGTAGGACGAAAAATTGTTATGAATTATTTAGTTGATGATGAATTAGAAGCAGTACAAAATATATTGGGTAAAAATGTTGTTTTATCTGGTTTTTATTCTTATGGTGAAATAGCACCTTTTAAAAACAATAAAATAAATTGTGAATTACATAATCAAACAATGACACTTACTGTGATATATGAGTCTTAATATGCATAGATTACTAAAAAGACAATTAAATAAATTCTTAAAAAAATCAAATGATTTTGAAACTCTAGATCCAGAATTAAAATCATTATTAAATGCAGTATCTCAAGTTTACAATGACTTTGATGAACAAAGAAAAATTAATGAACATATTATTACTGTTAATTCAGAAGAGTTAGAAAATACAAATAATCAATTAAAAAAAATAATAGAAGAACGTTCAGAGTTACTTAAAAATAAAACTAATGAAAATAAAGATATTATTAATTTATTACACCAATATAAAGATGCAATAGATAAATCATTGATAGTAAGTAGAACAGATAAAAATGGGATAATCACTTATGTAAATGATAAGTTTTGCCAGATTAGTGGTTATAGTAAAGAAGAATTAATTGGTAGCTCTCATAATATTGTTAAAAACCCTGCTAATTCTGATAGTTTATTTAAAAATATTTGGGATACTATTACAAATAAAGAAATATGGCATGGGACATTTTCAAACCTTTCAAAGGATGGAAAAGTTTATTATGTAACTTCAACTATTGTTCCGCTTACTGATGCTGATGGTAATATTATTGAATATATGGGATTAAGAGATGAAGTGACAAAAAGAGTTGTTTACGAAAAAAATATGAAGAATCAAACTCAACGACTTAATACTATCTTTAATTCACAAGAAAATATAACAATTATTATAAAACCAAAGTTTGGAATAACAGCTGTTAATCAAAAGTTTTTTGAAACATTTGGTTATAAAAATTTAGAAGATTTTAAAAATTCAATGGAATGTGTTTGTGACCTTTTTAATGAAAGAGATACATTAAAAAGTTCAGATGGAACTGATTTTAAATGGTATGAACGCTTCTTAGTAAAAAATAGCAATACTAATAAAGTTACAAGAACAAATGAACATGGTATTGAACAAATCTTTCAAGTTACTTGTAAAGAGATAGAATTAAATGAATCTCAACATTTTTTAGTAACATTTGTTGATATTACTGAATTAGAAAATGCTAGAAAAAAAGCTGAAATTGCTAAACAAACTAAATCAAATTTTTTAGCAAATATGTCTCATGAAATAAGAACTCCTTTAAATGCAATTATTGGTTTTTCAGATATCTTATTAAAAGCAAATTTAGAACAAGAACCAAAAGAGTACTCAAGAATTATCTCAAAAAGTGCAGAATCTCTTTTAGATATTATTGATGATGTTTTAGATATTTCTAAAATAGAAAGTGGAAAAATAGATATAGAAAATGAAGCCTTTCCTATAAGTATTTTTATTGAAAATATTATTGAATTATTTTCAATAAAAGCTCAAGAAAAAAATATTAGATTTATTTATGATTCTGACCCAACAATACCTTATAGTATTGTTAGTGATTCTACTAGACTAAGACAAGTTTTATCAAATTTATTAAGTAATGCAATTAAATTTACACAAGAAAATGGACAAGTTCTTTTTATTATGAAAGCAATAGAACAGACTCCAACTGATGTAAAAATTAAATTTATTATTGAAGATAGTGGAATAGGAATTTCAAAAAGCCAACAAGAAATAATATTTGAACCATTTTCTCAAGCTGATTCAGGAATTAGTAGAAAATTTGGAGGAACTGGTTTAGGTCTTGCGATTTGTAAAGATATTATTAATCTTTTAAAATCAGATATTATTGTTGAATCTGAAGAAAATACGGGAAGTAAGTTCTCTTTTATTTTAGATTTTAAAATAGATAAAAAAGATGATCAAAGAACACATCATTTCTCACATTTAAAATTTGCAGTATCTGATATTGAAAATGATTCAGAACATTTAAAAATAAGTATTAATAATTATTTAAATAAAGTTGGCGAAGTTTATAAGTTTGATAAAAATTCAGTTATTAATAATATAGATTTCTTATTTTGTTTTGATAGTAAAAATTTATTAGAAACACTTACTCAATTTAAACTATTAAACAAATCTTCAAGAATTGTTTATGTTGGAGATAAAAACTCAATAAAAAGCAATGAAATAGGTAGCTTAATACATCATTTTATAGATTTACCAATTTATGGATCTAAAATATTTAATATTATTTCTGATAATACAGTTATTGAACAAAGTGATATTAAATTTGAAGTATTAGATAAAGAAAAAAATTCTAAAAAACATATTTTAGTAGCAGAAGATAACCCGAATAATCAAAAGCTAATTGAAGTATTAATTAATCATCTAAATATAAAATGTACAATTGCTGAAAATGGTCAAGAGGCAGTTGATTTATATAAAGAAAATTTTTATGATTTGATTTTTATGGATATAAATATGCCTGTTCTTGATGGTGTTAATGCAACGAAAAAAATTCTAAAATTACAAAAAGAAGAGAACACTTATCAGGTTCCAATTATTGCATTAACGGCAAATAGTATAGAAGGTGATAAAGAGAGATATCTTTATGCGGGTATGAATGATTATATGGCTAAACCAATTAAAGTTGATGAATTAAATACAATGATTCAAAAATATACTAATTTGGCACCAAAACATACTATAAAAGAAGAAGTAATTACAATTGAAAAATTTGAGAAAAATAACTTAATTGAAAGTCTAGGTTTAAGTGAAAATATTATTGATATGCTTTTAAATAAATTTTTTACAAATATTGATAATGACTTAAAAAAATTGCAAGATTTTATGGAAGATGAAAATTATGAAGAGATTCATAACCAAGCCCATTTTATAAAGGGAAGTTGTTTAAATTTAGCAATGAATACAGCAGCATCGATTTTAAAAGATATCGAAAAAAAATCAAAGAATAATTACCATAATTTAGGTGATATAGATAAATTAAAACAAGTGTTTTTAGAAATTAAAAAAACAATTTAATAAGATTTTATAATTAATAATAAGACCTAGAATTTCGTTATTTTAAGTCTTAAAATTATATAATTTTTATTAAATATAGTTAAAAAATAAGGCTTTTTATGCAGTTTACAAATATGAAGATAGTATCTATTGATGATAATGAAAATAATCTTTTCTTAATTGAAGCTATGTGCGAAGATATGGACTTAAATGTTGTGAGTTTTTTAGATCCTCTTGAAGCATTGATGTATGTAATTAAAAATGATGTTGATATGATTATTATTGATTATATGATGCCAAATCTTAATGGTTTAGAGTTTATTCAAGAGTATAGAAAAAAGAATACTGATATTCCAATTTTAATGATAACTGCTGCTGGAGATGATAAAATCCATAAAGATGCATTTGCTGCTGGTGCGAATGATTTTTTAAGTAAACCTGTTAATTCTGCACTTTTTGAAGTTAGAGTAATTAATTTATTAACTAGTTATGAAAATAGAATGTTATTAAAGGATGAGGCTAAACTTTTACAAAAAGAGATAGAAAAAGCAACTACAAATTTAATAAATAGAGAACATGAGACTTTAAATATCTTAGGTAAAACTGCGGAATATAAAGACCCAGAAACTGCATCACATGTATCAAGAGTATCGTACTATTCTAAAATGTTAGCAAGAGAATATGGTTTAAGTGAAGAAGAACAAGATTTGATTTTTTATGCATCACCTTTTCATGATTTAGGAAAAGTTGGTATTGAAGATAAAATATTATTAAAACCTGGAAAACTTGATAATGATGAGTTTAATATTATGAAAAATCATGCAAATATTGGTTATGAAATTTTAAAAGATTCAAATAGTGAATATCTTAAAGTTGGTGCAATAATTGCATTAAATCATCATGAAAAATTTGATGGAAGTGGTTATCCTAATGGTTTAAAAGGTGATGAGATATCAATTTATGGAAGAATTGTAAGTATTGCAGATGTATTTGATGCTTTAACTTCTAATCGTCCATATAAAAAAGCATGGACTTTTGATGATGCCTTAGATTTATTAAAAAAAGAGAGCGGACATCATTTCGATCCTAAAATCGTAAAATTATTTGTTGATAATATAGAAGAGGTTAGTAAAATTTATAATTCATTTAATGATAAATAAATGAAAAATCTTTCTATAAAAATCAAACTTATAGTAATCTTTATATTTATAAAGGTTATTCCCTTACTTATTATTTCTTTTATTGCTTATGAAGGTGTTCTTAAATTAGAAAACTATCTTCAAGAAAGTACAAGATATCTTTTTAATAAAAATAAAGAAATAGTTTTAAATACTGCAAATGCTTCTATTGAAGATAGTATAAAAAACTTAGATAAAAAATCACAACTTTCACTAGAAAGACTATCTTTTGAAATCTCTAAAAATGTTGCAAATTTTCTATATGAAAGAGATAAAGATATTTTATTTCTTTCTAAATTAGATTTAAATCAAGACGTACTTAGTAAATTTAACGAAGTAAAAACAAGAGAAATAATAGTACATGATGACTACTATTATGATAATAATGATAACACTTGGAAAATAAAAACTAGTTCTAATACATTAGAATCAAAAAAAGAAGAAGCTTCTTTATTGGATAATAAAAAAGAGTTTAACTATACAAATCCTTTAAATCTAAAGAAAAAAACAATATATATTTATAAAGAGATAACTTTTTTTGATTTAAACGGAAAAGAAAAGCTAAAAGTTTCTCAATTAAATGGTGAACTACTTGATATTTCAAGTAAAAAGAATACTTATATTAGCTCAGAAAATTACTTTAGTGAAATAAAAAATTTAAAGAAAGAAGAAATTTATGTTTCTGATGTTATTGGAGAATATGTTAATTCAAAAGTAATAGGTACCTTTACAAAACAAAAAGCTATTAAATCAAAAATTGATTTTGAACCTGAAAAATATGCTTATGCAGGAAAAGAAAATCCTGTTGGAAAAGAGTTTCAAGCAATAGTTCGATTTATTACGCCAGTATTCAAAAATAATAAAAAAATAGGTTATGTATCATTAGCCTTAGATCATAAACATATTATGCAATTTACTGATACTTCAAATCCTACTAGTGTAAATCCAACACAAGATATAGCAGATGCAAGTTTAGGTAATTATGCTTTTATGTGGGACTATGAAGGTAGAAATATTTCTCATGCAAGAGATTACTTTATTATAGGATATGATAAAAATACAGGTAAACAAGCTATGCCTTGGCTTAGTTTGGATGTTGCTAAAAAATATTATGAATCAAATAAAAATATAAATGAATTTCTAAAAGATTATCCAACTTTTCAAGAGCAAAGTTTAAGTAAAAAACCTAATATTAGACAATTGTTAGAAAGTGGAAATATAGGTTTAGATTGTAGATATTTAAATTTTGCACCACAATGTGAAGGTTGGATGCAAGTTACAAAAGATGGAGGATATGGCTCTTTTATAATTTATTGGAGTAAGGTATGGAAACTAACTACAGCTGCTACTATTCCTTATTATACGGGTAAGTATGGAAATACAAAAAGAGGTTTTGGTTTTGTAACAATTGGTGCTAATGTAGATGAATTCCATTCTGCATCAAATGCAACAAAAAGTAATGTAACTAAAATTCTTAACGTTCAAACAGAACAAATGCAAGAAATAGTAAATGAAAATAAAAATGAAATTGAAGGTTTTATCGAAAGATTAATAAATGAATTATCAGTGGTAACACTAATAATGCTTATTTTAATTATTGTAATTGCAGTATGGATGTCAAAATATTTAACATCAAAACTTGAAAAACTATTAATTGCGACTAAAAATTATTCTAATAATGATTTTGATTATAGAATAAATGTTAAATCCAATGATGAAATTGGAAACTTAGAAAGGTCATTTAATAAAATGG
>NZ_JBGUES010000121.1:0-7139 GCF_041821165.1 Poseidonibacter sp.
CAAGTGAGTACATTACTGCATATAAAAATGATATGCAAACATTAAATGTATTAGAAAATACAATTGAACCAAAAGCAACACAAAATTTAGAAATTATGAAAGAAATGATTAATAACCTTATTTCAAAAGACTGTGCTTATATAACATCAGATGGTGTATATTTTGATACATCAAAAGATGAACATTATGGTTCAATTTCAAATAGAGCAAGTGATGAAAACTCAATTGCTAGAGTTGAAAGTAATAAAGAAAAAAGAAATCAATCTGATTTTGCACTTTGGAAATTTACCAAAGAAAATGATGTTGAGTTCGAAGCAAACTTTGGTAATGGGCGACCAGGTTGGCATATTGAATGTTCTGCAATGATTAAAGAACATTTAGCATATAAAGACACACCATACCAAATTGATATTCATGGTGGAGGAGCTGACTTAATTTTTCCTCATCATGAAAATGAAGCTGCGCAAACTAGATGTTCATCAAATCAAGATTTAGCAAAATATTGGATGCACAATGGTTTTGTAAATATTGATGGAGAAAAAATGAGCAAATCTCTTGGTAACTCATTTTTCTTAAAAGATGTACTAAAATCATATTCAGGTGAAGTAATTAGATTTTATTTAATGACTACTCATTATAGAGCTAATTTTAACTTTAATGAAGAAGATTTAATATCATCTAAAAAAAGACTAGATAAGCTTTATAGAGTTAAAAAAAGAGTTTATGGAGCTTCTGCTTCAACTGTTAATAAAGAGTTTAAACAGAATCTTTTAAATGCTTTAAATGATGATATAAATACATCAAAAGCTTTATCAATTATTGATGAAATGATTTCTAATGCAAATGATAAACTAGATGCTAATGCAAAAGACAAGGCATTTAAAAAAGAGTTAATTGCAAATATTGAATTTATCCAAAATATTTTAGGTATTGCTACATTTGATGCTTATTCTTATTTTCAATTTGGAATTAACGAAAATGATAAAGAAAAAATTGAAGATTTAATAGCTAAAAGAACTGAAGCTAAAAAAGATAAGAATTTTGAATTATCAGATAAGATAAGAGATGAACTTACTAAAATGCAAATATCTATTATGGATACAGCAAATGGTGTTGTTTGGGAAAAACTTTAGTATTTAATACTAAGGTTTTTTACACTTTTATTTAAGTTTTAAAAATCAAGCATAAAAAAAGGGCAAGAAGTAAAACTTCTTGCCCTTTTTTTTGTTTAACAAAAATGCCTATCTTAAGTAAGCAGCGTCTGTTAATTGTTTTGTATTTACAATATAAGGAACTAGTGCCATGTGTCTAGCTCTTTTGATTGCTTTCTCTACCATTTCTTGAGAGTTTTTAGAATTCCCTGTAAGTCTTCTAGGCATGATTTTTCCTCTTTCACTCATAGAAAGTTTTAATAAATCAGTGCTTTTATAATCAATGAAATCAACTTTCATCTCAGTATATTTACAGTATTTTTTTCCGTATTTTCTTCTTTCAGCCATTGTATATTCCTTTAATTACTAAAACGGTATTTCGTCTTCGTCTATATCTATTTCAGGTATTCTTGTTTCAGGCACTTTAGGCGCTTGATTCATACCACCATAGTTGTTATTTTGTGTGCTTTGAGCATTAGAATTATTATTGTATTGATTATTTTGTGCTGGTTGATTATACGATCCTTGCGGATTATAACCTTGGTTGTCCCCAGCATTATTATTTTGTGACTCACCTTTTGAATCTAACATTTTCATAGTTTCAACTCTTAAAGAGTGTCTATTTCTGTTAGTTCCATCTTGCGCAGTCCATTGTTCAAATACAAGTCTACCTTCTAATAAAACTTTAGAACCTTTTCGTAAGTACTGATTTGCAACCTCAGCAGATCTTCCAAAAATATTAAAATCTAAAAAACAAACTTCATCTTTTTGTTCTCCAGTTGCAGATTTATACTTATAAGATGTAGCAATCGCAGATTTTGCTATTGCAGCACCTGATGGTAAATATCTTAATTCAATATCTCTAGTAAGGTTTCCTACCATAATTGTTTTACTGTACATACAAAACTCCTATTGTTTTAATTAGTTAGCTTTCTTTGCTGCTTCGTCACTCATTTTAGTCCAAACTGCAATCTCTTTTTTATTTTCATATTTAATGAAGATAAATCTAATAAGATTTTCGTTAATTCTGTAATTTCTTTCAATTTCAGCAATTCCTGCAGGATTTCCTTTGAAATATACAACGAAGTAGTAACCTCTTTTGTTTTTTTCAATTTCATAAGCAAGTTCTCTAGAACCCATATCAAGACAAGATGCGATTTCTCCACCATTCTTTTCAATAAGTGCTTTTACATTTTCGATTTGCGCTACAGTTTCTTCATCAGTTAATGTAGGCTTTAAGATAAACATTGTTTCGTAATGTTTTAATTTAGACATTTAAGTTCTCCTCGTAGTTTATGCCGGTATTTTTTAGTTTTCACTAAATATCAGCAAGGGTACTTTTTTTATAAAGTCATGGATTTTATCTAAACAAAACTGTAAACTTTCTTAGGCATGATTGTATATATAAATTTGAATTATCAATTTTTGAACTCTTTAGCTCTAATTCTATATTTAATAAAAACTCTAACATCTTTTGAAAAACTTCAGGTTTTATATTAATAGCTAGTTTACACTTTTTATCCCAAATATTTTTAGGAGGAATAAAGCCTAGAATCTCTTTTGGATTTGGAGTGCCAATTGCTCTTGCGTATGCACTTATCATAAATAATTGTTGAACAAATGAAGTTACTTGATTTAGTAAAAAGACCTCATTCATTCCCTCTTCTAGTAAAGAAGCAATATCATCGCTTATATCTTTACCTAAAAGCAGATTATTTAGAAACTCTTCAAAAGATACAGCACCAATACCAAAACAATGAATGTTTATTATATTTGAAGTAATTTTTTCATCAAGTATAGATAATTTATTTAAATCATTAACACATAATGCTAAATCATTTTTATGCATAAAATATAAGTGATTTAATGCTTGCATATCATAGTTAATATTTAAAAGTTTTGCTTCTTTTTCAAGTATTCTTATTGCTTCTGTATCTGATGGTTGAAACATTCTTACTGATGCTGAATTGTTCTTACTTGTAAAATATCCAGCCATTGTCTTAAATTCTGTATCACCTAAGCATGAAAAAATTATTGTACTATCTGGATTAATATTACAAGCTTCAATTAATGCTTCAACATCTTTTTTGGGAATCTTTTTCTCTAACTTTACTAAAACTACATTATTTGATGAAAATAAAGAAGATTGTAAAAGTTTATTTTTTATATATTTAAAATCATAATCATCAAAATAAAGTTTTTCTATTTCATCTTTTGTTCCACAAGAGTTTGCAATATCTAAAGCATATTGTTCAACTAAAAACAAAGCTTGTCCAAAAAACATATAAGCATTAAACTTTGTATTTTGTCTTAAGTGATTATCAAATTCATTTTTATACATAAATTAATTTTTCCTATACTTTAGTATCTAATAGTTGCTATTATTTGTTTAGAAATCAAATCAACTTCTTTAATTATAACTCTTAGTTTTGTAAAAAGATTTTGACCTCTATAATTTTCCATTGTAACTTTTAAACCATTCATTTTTTCATAACAAACAGCTCTTGATTTTTCAGAGTCAATTACTTTTACTTTTATTTCTAAACCAATATTATCATTTGCCCATCTTGCATATTTTCTATCTTCATAATCCCAAACAAGTTGATTTACTTTTCTTTCGTTTAATGAAATATGATTACAAATATCATCAATATCAGCAGGTGTTTGTTTACTTTTTAGCATTCTGTGAAGTACTAAATCAGAATATCTTCTAATTGGACTTGTAAAATGTGAGTATGAAGAGAATCCTAAACCAAAGTGACCTGCATTTTTTGAATAATACTTTGCTTGTGTTTGTGATTGAATAATTAATTCATCAATCTCTTTACTTAACATAGTTTTTTTAGCACACTCTTGAATATGAGTAATTGTATCATGTACATCACTTTGAAGTTTTACTTTTACACCCAAAAGATTAACTTCATCAACAAGTCTAGCAATTGCTTTAAAAGGTGGTTCTTCATGTATTCTATAAATTCCAACTGTATTTACTTTTTTACTAGCTTCAATATTTGCAAGTAACATACACTCTTCAACTAATTGATGAGATGCAGTTGAAGTTTCAATCTCTACACCTTGAATTTTAAAATTCTTAAGTTTTTGTCTTATTTCAATAGTTCTAAAGTCATAACCTTTTTTTAATCTATTAGCTCTAAAACTTTTTGTAACTTCATATAAGGGTAATATATAATCAAAAATCTCTTTATCACCTTGAGTATATTGGTCAAGCTTACCTTCTAAAACTCTATCAATTCTACCATAAGAGAATTTTTTATGTGAATTTATAATAGCTTCAAATAATTGAGATTTTTTAACACTTTTATTTTCTAAATCTAAGTATATTTTAAATACATACGAGTATCTATCTACTCCTTCTTTTAATGAACACATATCTTCACTTAGTTCATTTGGAAGCATTGGTAAAACTTTTCCAGGTAAATAAATAGATGTTGATTTTAAAAATGCTTGTTTATCTAACTGCGAACCCTCTTTTACAAAATAAGATACATCAGCAATTGCCACATATAAAACTTCTTCATCTACATCATAATAAATTGCATCATCATGATCTTTTGCACTATTAGGATCAATTGTACAAAATGCTAAATCTCTTAAATCAACTCTTTCTTTTGAGTCATCCATTTTGGCTTTTACTTCAAGTGGCTTTTGTAATCTATACTCTTCTTGATATAAATACAGTGAAATAAACTCATCTATTTTTGCATCATTGATATTACCAATTGATTTAATTAAATCTAATGATTTATTCTGAACTAATAAAACCTCACCCTCTTCATATTTAGAAGCGCCTTTATTATCTAGTTTGATATTCTCTTTTACAGTATAAAAAGAGTTCTGTTTTATATAAACTAAAATATCATCTTTTTTACCATCTAATATTTTGATAATATTTGCTTTTATTCTTGATCTTGGATTGAATATTCTTTTTGCAAGAACTAAATCACCGTCATAAGCACCATTTAAATTATCAAACTCTATTTTAATATTTTTGTGTTCACTAATTAAGTCTTCTAAAACAACGAAATTCTTCTCCACTTTTACAAGACATACTTTATATTTTGAGCTTAACTCTAAATTGCCATCTTCATTTTTAACAACAATACCATCTTTTATAAATGGATTTAAATATTTTAATTCTTCATCATTAAAATCATTTACATTTGAAATTAGTTTTTCAAATACTTTTTTAATCATTTTTTACCTTAATGTTATACATAATTAATAGTATAGTAACTAAATTTGATTTCAAGACTTATTATGAAATAAAATTTCATCTTTTTTAACTAGCCTATTTTTATAATTTTATTTGTGATTTTATTAGTATTAAGCCTTTATATTACAATAAATTATTGTTAAATTTCACTAAGTTTCAGTAAGTGTCATTTTACAAAATTTGATAATTAGAAAAAACTAAATAATTGACTAAGAATATCTATTTAAAGGCGATATTTTTATAAATTTTTAGCATTCTTTAGGTATAATCCCACAAAATATATTTTAGAGGATTAACAATGGCATTAGATGTTTACTATGACAAAGATTGTAATATTGATTTAATTAAATCAAAAAAAGTAGCTATGATTGGATTTGGATCACAAGGTCACGCACACGCTGAAAACTTAAGAGATTCAGGTGTTGAAGTTGTTGTTGGTTTAAGAAAAAATGGTTCTTCATGGGCTAAAGCTGAAGCTAAAGGTTTTGAAGTATTAACAGTTGCTGATGCAACTGCAGCTGCTGATGTAGTAATGATTTTATTACCAGATGAAAACCAAGGTGATATTTATGCAAATGAAATTGCTCCAAACTTAAAAGACGGTGCTACTGTAGCATTTGGACACGGTTTCAACATTCATTATGGAAGAATTGCACCTGCTGCAAACATTAATGTAATGATGGTAGCTCCTAAAGCTCCAGGTCATACTGTAAGATCAGAGTTTGTTAAAGGTGGGGGAATTCCTGACTTAATCGCAATTCACCAAGATGCAACTGGAAACACTAAAGAATTAGCATTATCATATGCTTCTGCAATTGGTGGTGGTAGAACTGCAATTATTGAAACAACTTTTAAAGATGAAACTGAAACTGATTTATTTGGAGAGCAAGCTGTATTATGTGGTGGTGCTACTGCATTAGTTCAAGCTGGTTTCGAAACATTAACTGAAGCTGGATATGACCCACAAATGGCATACTTCGAGTGTTTACACGAATTAAAATTAATCGTTGATTTAATGTTTGAAGGTGGAATTGCTGATATGAGATATTCTATTTCAAATACTGCTGAATACGGTGACTATATTGCTGGAAAAAGAATTATCAATGATGAATCTAAACAGGCTATGAGAGAACTTTTAAAAGAGATTCAAGATGGTAGATTTGCAAAAGACTTCATCTTAGAAGGTCAAGCTGGATACCCAAGAATGAATGCTGAAAGAAATAATCAAAGAGAAACACTAATTGAAAAAACTGGTGTTGAACTAAGAGAAATGATGCCTTGGATTGCAGCGAATAAAATCGTTCAACAAGACAAAAACTAATTTTAAATTAAGAGAGTTTTACTCTCTTGATTTAGATAGTCTATCTCATGCCTTCAAAAAAAACTAAAAGAAAAACTAAAAACTCTTCTGTAATATCAAAAATTAAATTACTAAAAATATTTTTGGTGATATTTTTATTTGCATTTTTAGCAGTAGCAACAAGCTATTTTATAATGAAAAATGAAAGTCCAAATAAAACTATTACAAATAACAATATTCTTAAACAAGAAACAAAAAAAGTTCAAGAAAAAGAGAAACCTATTGTCCATTTAAAAGATACTTTTGAAGAGTATACAGATGAATTTCATAAAGATTATTTTGACAAAATTGAACCTGCTGTAATACCAAAAGAGGTGCAAAAAGAACTTCCTAAAAAAGAGGAAAAAACAAAAAATATTGAAGTAATTAAAGTAAAAGAAGAAGAAAAACAAGA
>NZ_JBGUES010000122.1:0-7067 GCF_041821165.1 Poseidonibacter sp.
ATCTTTTAATAAAAGCTTCTGGCATAATAGTTGTATTTTCATTTGGATTTACTAAATATGTAAACATTGCATCTTTAACATTTGATTCACTACTATATTTTAAGAGATATCTATAAAAGTACTTATCAATTGTTACAGGAAGTTTTTTATGGCATTGTACACAATTGGATTGATAAATATTTTCTATATTTTTATCTTGCGCATTTATAAAAGAAAAAAATAAACTTAAAATAAATAAAATTCTTACCATATTACCTCTATTTTTGTACCCTTATTTATTTCTGAGGATACTTCAAGTTTTAAATTGTACTCTTTAGCTATTAAAGATACAATATTTAAACCTATTCCAAAGCCACCTACACTCTTATCAAAACGAGAGTATCTTTTAAAAAGAGATTTTAAATCTTTTTGATTCATTCCTTTTCCTGAATCTTCTATACATAAACTATTTTTATCTAAAGAAATACTTATTGTTCCTAAGACTTTATTGTATTTTATAGCATTAGAAAGTAAGTTATCAATTAATTTAGAAATCTTTTTATTATCACAAAATAAATAGATATCATCTTTTATAGAAAGTTTAAAATCAATTTTTTTAATCTTTGCTAGACTTTTAAAGTACTCAACTCTTTCATAAACAATCAAAGATAAGTTAAGTTCTTCATTTTGAGAAATTATTTTGTTTTGTAAAGTTATAAAAGTTAAATCCTCATAAATATTAGATATTGTTTTAGCACCTATATCAATACGATTTATCTTTTTTGCTAATTTTTCATCAAGTTTGCTTTTATCTATCATTTCAATATTATTAATAATTGCACAAACAGGTGTATTTAATTCATGTGTAGTATCTTTTATAAATCTATCTAATAAATTAAAAGCATCTCTCATTGGTTTTAAAAATAAACTTGTAATAAAGTATCCTATAATCATTAATATGATAAAAGCAAAAGAGACATAAGTTATAATTTCATTTTTCATACTCTGAAACCATATTTGCTCATCTTTTATTTCAACAATAATATATTTTGCACCTAAATAGTATGACTCTGGTTCTTCTACAAAGTGAATATACTTATCACTTATATATGTAACTTCATCAAAATTTATATTTTTTGATTTTAAAGTAGAAAATATTAATTTTTTATCACTATCAAAAATAGCAGAATTAAATTTCTCATCTCTTGGATAATATTTATATTTATCAAAATTAATATGTAAGTCTTTTAATCTAAAAACAAAGTCATTAGAATACTCTTGCATAATATGTCGTTTTTCTTGAAGCATTAAATCTTTTTGGAATTTATAATAAATAAATGAGATACTACTAAGTATTAGCAGAATTAAAAAAGAGTAAAGAAAGCCAAAACTAATAAAAGTTCTAAACTCACTTTTCGTTAAATCGATATCCAAGCTTTTTAAGACTAACAATTTTTTCACTTCCTATAAGTTTTCTAAGATTCTTAATATATGTTCTTAATGAATTATCGCTATACTCTTCATCATATTCCCATACATAATCATAAATTCTATCATGCACTAATAGTTCATTTGGATGTTGTAAAAAGAATTTTAGAAGTTTAATCTCTTTGGGATTTAGTTTTACAATCTCTTCATCTTTTTTAATTTCATTTGAAATTAAATCAAAAGTTACATTATTTGCTATTTGTAAAAGTTTGCTTTTTGATGAAAATTCTCTTTTTATGATAGTTTGCACTCTTAATTGTAATTCTTTTAGAGCAAAAGGTTTTCTAATATAATCATCACAACCACTATTAAAGCCCTCTTCTAACGAATCCATAGAATTTAAAGATGTAATAAAAATAGCAGGAGTTAAATTCCCTTGGCTTCTTAGCTTTTTAAGTACATCAAAACCATTTAATAAAGGAACATTAACATCTAATAATAAAATATCAAAATTCTGTTCATATATAGCATTTAATGCATCTTCTCCATTATAAACATTTATAACTTCAAAATTTTGTTCTTCAAAATATTCAACAATAGTTTCGCTAAGCGTTAAATCATCTTCTAGTAATAATAGTTTTGTTTTCATTATTTTAACTTTTCTAGATTTTTTTGATACTGTTTTTTTTCATTTGAATTCATTGTTGCAATTCTTGATTTTAATTCATTTAAAAATTTGCTTTTATCTTCAGCTTTAACATAACCCATAATAGCTATTAATTCTTGAGTACTCATTTCTGAATAATCTTCTTTTGCAAAAATAAATGTAATAAGAAGACAAATTAATACTAAAATTTTTTTCATTTTTCACTCTTTATTTTTTATAATTGTAACACATAATGGTGTAAAAAATGTATATAGCAAAAATAGCGTATAAATTAAAGTTATGTAGCGCCTTCATAGCGAGAAAATAATATTTACCTATTTTTCGCAAAATTTCTGGTTTTTTTACATATTTTTATAGACATAATAAGTAATTTATCTCTAAAAATATGTATAATATATGAAAATTCAAACAAGATACTTAGGATAAGTTATGACACAAATTGGAAATTTATTTAAAAAGACACCTTACTTAGTTAGAGATGATGATACTAAATACAAAAGTATTGAGTATGTTGAAAATGTAATTCAAATATTGTTATCTGAAAATAAGATAGATAAAAAAGATTTGAAAAATGTTTTTTCAAATAATAGAGATAACCTTTTACATTTCCACATTATGATAAAAACAAGTATTCCATGTGAACATATTTGTATTAAGTATGAAAATGAAGATATAGAATTTACTTTTGAAGAGTATAAAGAGTCAAAAACTAAAACAAGAGCTATTAGTTCATTTATGTTTTTAGAAGCATTTAAACATCAAAAAGAAAAACATCTTATAAAAGTATTTGATGATATTATTGGTTGTGATGGCAAGGTTTTATTTATTTCTATTAATAAAGATAATCTAAAATTATTTCAACCAAGTTCGAAACACTATCACTATAGAAATATACTTTTAGCAAAAAAAGATTTAATATGTGAAATAGCATCATCTTTTGGGATTGATTGTAAACAACTATATCTTGATTTAGATCCAAATATAATAAAACAAGTTTGTAAAGATTTAAATATGACATATAAAAGTCTTGCTTTAGAATTAGGATATAAACCTGATACTATAAATAAAGCAGCATCAACAGGTAAAATTAGTGACCAATTAAATAAATCTATTGAATTTTATTTAGAAAATTTACGATTAAGAGAAGAATTAAAACAATTTGAACTAATAAAACAAACACTTCAAAATGTTGCTGTTTAAGCTTTTATAAAAAAAATTTAACTACAATCAAAATAAAAAAAGAGTTTAAATGATTAAAAATCTATTATTTACAGCAATGATAGCATTACTACTTGGTGGATGTTTTGGTGGAGAGAAAAAAGAAGAATGGACTTCTTTTATTTATCCAGATAAAGAAAATACAAAAAGAAATGTAAAAAGTCCAATGACTTTTAGTACTTTAGAAGAGTGTACAGAAGAATCAATTAAGCAAATGAAAATACTACAATTAGAAGATATTGGAGTATTTAAATGTGGTTTAAATTGCTCTTACCATGAAGGAATGCAAACAGAAGTTTGTGCAAAAATGTTAATTCCTGCGAAGAAATAGTTAAGAAACTATCTCTTTGCAAAAGATTATACTTCTTTTAATAATAACTTCATTCTAATTATTGTAAAACTATTTATCTTAATTAAGAAAGATTATTATGAAAGAAGAAATTTCCTTAAAATATATTTTTAAACTTTTACTAGAGAATAGAAAATTCCTGATATTAGGACAAATTGTAACCTTTATTGCAATTTTAATAAGTATTCCTATTCCTTTAATGCTCCCTATTTTAGTAGATGAAATTTTACTAGATAAACCTGACTTTTTTGTAAATAATATAAATTCAATTTTTGGTAATGGTGATGCCTTTTACTATATATCAATTGTAACTTTAGTTGTAATTGCACTTAGACTTATTCATTTTTTATTTTCAGTTATTATAAATAAAATATTTATATATATCTCTAAATATGTAACTTTTGAAATTAGAAAAAAACTACTAGAACACCTACAACTTGTAAATATGAATGAGTATGAAAATTTAGGTTCAGGTGCAATTGCCGCAAATTTAATAACAGATGTAAATACTTTAGATAATTTTATTATCTCAGTTGCGAGTAAATTTGTTGCTTCTGTTTTAACTTTAATTGCAGTTGCTGTTGTAATTATTGCTATTAATCCAATTTTAGGATTAATGATATTATTTATTCAACCAATAATAATGCTACTTTCAAAAAAAATATCTAAAAAAACTGGTGTTCTAAAGAAAAAAGAAAATGAAGCAATATCAAATTTTCAAAATAATATTGGCGAAACTTTAGATTTATTTGGACAAATAAAAGCTAGTAATAAAGAGAACTTTTTCTTTACAGATGCAATAAATAAAGCAAAAAATATACAAACTACATCAAATGAATATAATTATAAAAGTTTAGCTTATGAAAGATTTTCTTTTACTATTTTTCTTGTTGCATTTGAAATATTTAGAGCAACAGGATTGATTTTAGTTGAATATAATGACCTTACGATTGGAATGATGTTTGCTATGTTTGGATATATTTGGTTTATTATGACTCCCGTTCAAGATATTTTGACAATTCAATATTCATATGCAAGTGCAAATGCAGCTATAAATCGACTTAATAAAATTTTTAATTTAAAACTTGAAAAAAATGGAAAAGAAGAACTTTGTATAAATACAAAAGAAATAGATATTAGTATTAAAGATTTAAATTTTTCATATGACAATAAAAAAAATATCTTAGAAAACATTAGTTTAGATATAAAAAGTGGAGAAAAAATTGCACTAATTGGAGCAAGTGGAAGTGGAAAAACTACACTTGCACAATTAATTTCTGGTTTTTATGAAAAAAATCAGGGTAAAATTCTCTATAATTTTATAAATATTGATAATTTAAGTAAACAAAGTTTGAGAAAAAATATTTTCTTAGTTTTACAGATGCCAATCTTATTTAATAATACTCTTCGTTTTAATATTACAATGGGTGAAAAAGGTATAAGTGATGAGGAAATTTTCCATGCTCTAAATATTGCGCAATTAGAAGATGTAGTTAAAAACATGAATGATGGATTAGATACAATTGTTGGAAAACATGGAGTAAGACTAAGTGGTGGTCAAAGGCAAAGACTCTCGATAGCAAGGATGGTTATCGCAAATCCAGCTGTTGTAATTTTTGATGAATCAACATCTGCTTTAGATGTTCATACAGAAGCAAAATTATTTAATTCTTTAACTCCTATTTTAAAAAATAAAACTGTAATTACAATTGCTCATAGATTAAGTACCGTTAAAAATGCAAGTATGATTTATGTCTTAAATGATGGAAAAATTGTACAAAGAGGTACTCATAAAAAACTCGAAGAAGAGGAAGGACACTACTCAAATTTTGTAAAAAATCAATTAAATTGAGATATTTTTATTCCTATTTTACTAAATTAAATAAATTTTTCGTTATACTTCCAAAAAAAAATGATTTGCATAATAACACACACCATAATGTTATTATGAAAATCAATATTCAAAAGGATTATAATGGAAGGCATTACATTAAAAATAAAAATTACTGAAGAAGAACAAAATGTTCTTTTAATTAAGGCAAATAAATTAGATTTAACAGTTGAAGAATATATTAATAAATTAATTGACCTTGATGTAAACAGTACAGTAGAATTAAATAACGGTTACATTTATAACAAACATTTAAATAAATTATTTGATGTTAACGAAAGAGAAATTCCACTTACAAAAACTGAAAATAAATTATTAAGACTTTTAGTTGAAAATATTAATTCATTAGTTACACTTGAAACTATTCATGAAATAGTTTGGAAAGGTAAAAATATGTCAAGATTTACACTTAGAAATAAAGTGAAAGATTTAAGAGACAAAACTTTTTACGAATTAATTAAAAATCACTCAAACTTAGGTTATTCAATTAACTCTTAATATACTTTAAAAAAAAAAGAAAATTCTTTTTTCTTTTTTTTTTAATCTTTTTTTATTTTAATAACTTTTTAAACAAAATTCATCACTTTATTATTAATCTTAAAACTTGTAATTTATACAATACCCTATTTTTAAACCAATCTATTAGTAACTAATTTTCTTATAAGTCCTCAATAAATTATCATTTAATTACAACTTAATTGTAAATTAATCTATATTTATTCTAAAATTTTCTATTAATTATATTAATCTATTTTATTGCAATCAATATAGTATTGTAAAAAATACAACAAGTAATTTTTATTATAAATTAATATTTTTAATTATTGAAAGAAATAACTTTTCAATAATATTTAACTTTTATTGAAAAAAAATAAAATGTAGTGAATTTATTATTAAAAAACAAAAAAAGTATATTAAAAACTTTTCTAATAAATTATAATTATAAAAAATTAAAAGGAATGATAATGTCTAATATATCAACTTTTGGAAAAATTACTCATAACTCACTTTTGCAAGCTTTTGAGAATTCAGGTGATCCTGTTGCTATAACAGATGCAAATCTTGATGAAGGTATTAAATTTATTTATATAAATAAAGCATTTTGTGAAGAAACAGGTTATGAAAAAAAAGAACTAATTGGAAAAAGCCCTAAAATATTACAAGGTCAAAGAAGTAATAAAAAACTTTTATCAAGTTTAAAAGAGCAGTTAAAAACAACAGGTTCTTTTAAAGGGCAAACAATAAACTATAAAAAAGATGGAAGTGAATATATTGTTAAATGGACTATATCAGAATTAAAAGATAATAATGACAATGTTATTGCTTATATATCATTTCATAAGATTATAACTCAATTTATTAAATCAAGAAATGAAAATAAACTATTTCAAAAAATTATAGAACAAGTTCCTAGTTCAATTATAATAACTGACCTTCAAGCAAATATTATTTATGCAAATAATAGTTTTTTAGAAAATATCCAATATACAAAGAATGAATTAATAGGAGAAAATGCTCGTATTCTAAAATCTGGG
>NZ_JBGUES010000123.1:0-6944 GCF_041821165.1 Poseidonibacter sp.
AGGTGATACTTTTAATCAAGAGAAACTAAAATTAGCACTTGATGGTGTTCATACTGCTTTTTATCTAATACATTCACTAAATAATAGAGATTATAAAAATCTAGATAAGATATCTGCTGAAAACTTTTCTAAAATTGCCCAAGAATGTGGTGTTAAAAGAATAATTTATTTAGGTGGATTAGGTGTTAAAAATGAAAATACTAGTGAGCATTTATTAAGTAGATTAGAAACAGGTGAAGTTTTAAGTGCAAATAAAAATATTCAAACTATATGGCTAAGAGCTGGTGTAATTATTGGTTCAGGAAGTACAAGCTTTGAAATAATTAGAAATTTAACAGAAAAATTACCAATTATGACTACACCTAAATGGGTTTATACAAAAGCTCAACCAGTTGCTGTTGCTGATGTAATTAACTATCTTGAACAATCGTTGTATTTAGAAGAAAAAAAGAATCTTATAATTGATATAGGAAGTGAGCAATTAACTTATAAAGAGATGATGATACAAACAGCAAAGGCTTTAGGTTTAAAAAGATTGATTATTCCTATTCCTTTTTTATCAATTGGAGTTTCATCTTATTGGTTAAATCTATTTACTCCTGTGCCATTTATTGTTGCAAAAGCATTAATAGAGGGTTTAAAATCAGAAGTAATAATGCAAAATGATAATGCAAAAAAATATTTTCCAAATATAAATCCAGTTAGTTTTATGGATTCTGTAAAAATAGCAATAAAAGAGATTCAAACAAATCAAGTTATAAGTAGATGGACTGATAATGCAGGTAGAATATGGGATAGAGATCATAGTAAAGAAATAGCAGATGCTATATTTGTAGATAGAAAAGAGCTTAATATCTCTTCATTATCAAAAGAAAAAGTTTATAAAAGCTTTATCTCAATTGGTGGGGATAATGGCTGGTTTGCCTTTGATTTCTTATGGGAACTAAGAGGATTAATTGATAAGTTAATTGGTGGTGTTGGACTTAAAAGAGGACGAAGAAACTCATCTGATTTACGAGTTGGAGATAGTTTAGATTTTTGGAAAGTTGTTGATATTCAAGAAAATGAAAGACTTTTACTATTTGCTCAAATGAAACTGCCAGGACGCGCTTGGCTTGAGTTTAAAATAGAAGGAGATAAACTAATCCAATCTGCATATTTCTATCCAAAAGGTGTATTAGGTAGACTTTATTGGTATAGTTTAATTCCAGTTCATTATTTTGTATTTACAAATATGATAAAAAATATTTTAAAAAATGCTTCAAAACTTTAGTTTTAAAGCATTTAAATATTTATAATTTTTTTAAATAAATAAGTCTATATAACATTGGAACATAATATAAATTTAAAATTGTAGCCCATAAAATTCCAAAACCTAAAGCAATAGCCATTGGTTGTAAAATCAAGGCTTGACCTGATGCAAAGAACATTAATGTTGCAAGACCAAGTATTGTAGTTGCTGATGTTAATAAAATAGGTCTTAATCTCATTAAAGCAAACTCTTCCATTTCTTCTAAGTTTTTTGCTTTTTTAATAAAATCCATCATAATAATTCCATCATTTACAATAACACCTGCAAGCCCTACTATACCTATTAAAGATGGCATTGTGATATTTATTCCAACAATAAAATGCCCTACTAAAACACCTAAAATTGATAAAGGAATAGTTGATATTATAATTAATGGTTTAATAATAGAGTCAAACATCCAAATAAGTGCAATAAAAATAAGAATAATAGCTAATAGTGCAGCTTGAGCCATCTCTTTTTGAACTTTTTGATTCTCTTCTTGTTCACCTTTGATATCTATTTGAACATTTTTTCTTTCTTCTTCTAAAAGTGGATTTAAAATATCGTATATTTCAGAAGATGTAATTTTATTTGCTGCTGCTGTTATTGAAACAATTCGTTTATTATTTTCTTTAAATATTTGAGATAAAGCTTTTTGTTCGACAATATTAACAACATCTTTTAATAAAACTTTTTGTGAACTAGAAGGAACAAGTAACTCAAAGTTATTTAAAGAAGCTAAGCTATCTTTATTTTTACTTTGGAAAACAACATCTACAATACCATCTTTATCAAACATTTTTGAGTAAGAACCTTTAAAATACATAGGTCTAATATTTGAAAGAATATAGTTTTCAGTAAAACCTAACTCTTGTCCATATTGATTTACTTTAAATTTTAATTCAATATTTCCTTCTAAAATATCATCAGAAACACTTGAAACACCTTTAATAGCTTCTAGTTTATTTTTGATTTTTTCAACAGAACTAACTATTTTTTGATTATCTCCACTTATTGCAAGTTCAATATCATTTTTTACAATTCCAGCACCTGGAACATAGATTTTAAACTCTTCGTATACTGCATTTTTCATTAAAGGTTTTAATAATACATTTAAATCTTCTTCTATATCTTGTGCAGATTTTATTCTTATCATATTTGTATCATCATATTTTGGAGATAAATATGGGTTTATATATTTATCAAAAAAGTTTAATGGTGCTCTTTCATATAAATTTACAAATATTTGGAAATAAAACTCTTCATTCTGAGGTAAATTTTTTCCATCAAGTTTAAGACCAATTACAGAAGAAACAGAATCAATATTTGTTTCAAATTCATACTCTTTCATAATCTTTTGTTCTATTATAGAAACTAACTCTTCTGTTTGCTCAATTTTTTTACCAACACCAACTGAACCACTTATATAAACTTGCGTAGAGTCAAAATCTGGTAAAAATTGAAACTTTGAATTTGTAGCTAAAATATATGTACATGATAAAATTGAAATAATCATAATAATCAAAGCTTTATATCTTTTTTCTAATAGATAATTTAAAACTACTTTATAAATCTTTTTATTAACTTCCCATATATGATCTGATCTTTTAACATGAGTATGAACATCAAAAATTTGTTTTGCATGTAAAGGTAAAAAGAAAAATGCTTCAATTAAAGATGATAGAAGCAATATTGTAATCATAATAGGTAGAATTTTCATAAACTTACCTACTTCACCTGTCATTAATAAAATAGGTAAAAAAGCAAATATTGTAGTAGCAGTTGCAGTTAAAACAGCTGGATAAACTTCTAAAGCTCCATCTCTTGCAGCTGTATATCTATCTTTACCCATTTCCATATGACGATAAATATTTTCACCAACAACAATAGCTTCATCAACTAACATTCCAAGGGCTATTAAGGCACCTAGTAGTGAAAGCATATTTAAACTATATCCCATAATATCAGCAGCTATTAATCCAATCATAAAAGAAGTTGGAATTCCAATAGCAATAACAGAGGCTATTCTAATATTTATAAAATAAAATAGTGCTAGAAATAATAAAAATACACCAAATAAAATATTTGAAACAACTGTATTTAGTCTATTTTTAATCCAAACAGATGTATCTGTATGTGTTTTAAACTCTAAGTTTGGATATTGTGTTTTATACTCTTGTAAAATATCTTTTATCTGTTTTACAAGCTCAATAGCATCACCTGATTCACTTTTATTAATACCAATAGAAATATCCCTATTTCCATTAAAATGTGAAATATTATTTACATCTGCTAATTCATATTTAACTTGTGCAATATCTTTTAAATAAACTTTTTTATTTGATATTTTTAAAATAGTATTATTAATTTTTGAGATTTCTTTTTCACCATTAAATGTACTTAAATAGTAATGTTTTGTTTCATCTTTTATTATTCCAACTGGAAAAATTGATGTTAGATTTTGTACGCTATTTACAACTTCTTGTAGATTTAAACCATAAGCTTTGATTTTATTTTCATCAAATTTTATAAGTAATTCTTTATCTGTATCACCCCAAATAGATAAATTACTTAAATCTTTAAGCTGTGCAATAGACGATTTTAAATCATTTGCAACACTTAAAAGTTTTTCTTTTGAATTATCTCCGTATAAAACAACCGTAATAAGCGGTATTTCTCCAACAACTTCTTTTACTGTTGGTTCATCCATGTCAGAAGGAAAGTTTACTTTTGTTTTTGTAATAATGTTTTTTACATCATCTATTACATCTTTTGCTTCAACGCCTTTTTTCAACTTCACATTAATTGAAAAAAATCCATTTTTTATTATTGTAGTAATATCCCCTGCTTCATCTAAAGAACTTAGTTCATCTTCTAAATCTTCAACAGCCATTTTATCTAATAAATCAGAACTAGCTCCTGCATAGACCCCTGTAATTGCAACAGAGTCTAAGGAAGCTGGAGGAAATATCTCTTTTGGGATTGAGTTATAAGCAAATATTGATAGAACAAATAAAAAGAATAATAAGAAATGATTTAAAATAGGTTTTCTTAGTGCAAAATCAATAATTGTTTTAATCATTTTTTAATTTCCAAGGGATTAAATAACAGAGAATCCATAATTTGGTTTTTAAATTTCATATCTTCAAGTTGTTGTGCTAAGAATTTATTCTCTTCTTGAAGTGATATATAGTGAGCATATAGCTTATTTATATCTTTGCTTATATAATATATATTATTTCTAAAATAAATTTTAGGAAAATATAAAATTGTCGCAAGAATTAACATTAAAAAAACAATAATTAATGAATTAACTGCCGTAAGTTTAATCAAACTTGAATATCCTTAATTTTGAACTTCTACTTCGTGGATTTTTTTTAATCTCTTCTTTTGTAGGAATAATAGGTTTTTTTGTAATAACTTTTCCTAATGCATGGTTATTTCCACAATCACATCTAAATGCTTCAGGAGGACAGATACAAGATTTTGTCCATTTTTTAAAATAGTTTTTAACAATTCTATCTTCTAAAGAATGAAAAGAGATAATTGAAATTGTACAATTTGTTAATTTTGCATTTTCAATAGAATCAAAAAGTCTTCTTAAAACTCCTAATTCATCATTTACTTCAATTCTAATACCTTGAAAAGGTAAAGTTGCAGGATGAATTTTTCCTTTTGACATTTTGTTAGATAGTAATGTTGCTAGTTCTTTTGCTGATGTAAAAGGTCTGTTTTTTACTATTAAAGAAGCAACTTTTTTATACTCTCTTACTTCTCCTAAATCTTTTAAAACTCTTTCTAATTCAACAGTTGAATATGTATTTACAACTATTGAAGCATCTAGACTTTGTTCTTGATTCATTCTCATATCTAAAGTTTCACTTTCAAAACCAAAACCTCTTTCTAACTTATCAAGTTGTAAAGAAGAAACTCCAATATCAGCTAAAAGTCCTCTAATTTCGTAATCTTTAAAAGATTCAATAACATGTTCAAAGTTACCTTTATTAAACGTAACTCTTGAAGAAAATTCTTCTAATCTTTTTTTTGAGAAGTTTAGAGCTTCATCATCTTGGTCATTACAAATTAATTTTATATTATCATTTTGCTCTAATAAACCAAAGCTATGTCCACCAAATCCAGTAGTACAATCTATTATATAACCCTCTTTTATATCTTCAAAAGATTCTAGTGTCTCTTTGTATAAAACAGGTACATGAGGTATTTGCATTCAAACAGTCCTTATTAAAATTAGTATATAATACCCAAAACTACATTTAAGGCTTTTTAAAATGATTGATAAAGATATAGTTAAGCAACTTGGTGATTTATCTCTTACAATGTTTAGGAAAAACTTTTTTGGTATTTATCATGGTGCTATCTCTGCAAAAGTAGATCAAGAAAATTTTATTATTAATACAGGTGATGCTATTTTTGATGAAATGAATGAAAAATCATTTTGTACATTAAATCTTACAAAACAAGATTATAGATGGAAAAGCGCAAGTATCGAATCACATATTCATGCAACAATTTATACAAATATACATGAAGCGAAATATATCGCATTTGGAATGCCAATATATACAACAGCATACACTTTTGATCATAATAGAATTATATTTGATGATTTCTTTGGAAAAACTACATTTGGTGATATTCCTATTTATGACCCTGGAGACTTTTCTACTTGGTATAATAGAAATGCTTTAGAGATTACAAAATATTTAAAAGAGTCAAAAAATAACGTAATGGTTATCAAAGGAATTGGCGCATATGTCTTCCATCGAGACCTAAATGAACTTGTTAAAAAAATAGCTATTTTGGAAAACTCTTGTAGGCTTTTAAGTATCAAAACATCATTTAATTAGGATATTTATCTTTAAAATTATATTTTTGATTATATTAGTTCGAAAAGTCCCTAATTTTAGCTATCCTAAAGCTTAAATACTATAAAGTTTCTCAAATTATAATTCAAAAAAGGAGTTCTCCTATGAACAAAGCAGAATTTATTGACGCAGTAGCAGCTAAGGCTGGTCTATCTAAAAAAGACGCAAAAGGTGCAGTTGATGCTGTATTAGACACAATTACTGAAACTCTTGTAAAAAGAGAATCTGTAAGTTTTATCGGATTTGGTACATTCTCAACTGCTGATAGAGCAGCTAGAACAGCTAAAGTTCCTGGAACTGATAGAACTGTTGATGTTGCGGCTACTACTGTTGCAAAATTCAAAGTTGGTAAAGCTTTAAAAGAAGCTGTATCTAACAAATAATTTTAAATTATTTAATATAAAAAAAGAGAACTTACTTATAAGTTCTCTTTTTTATTGCCCGTATGGAGAAATTGGTAAACTCAGGGGATTCAAAATCCCCCGCTTCACGGCTTGTCGGTTCGAGTCCGACTACGGGTACCATACACTCAATCTAATAAATATTTTTATTTTAAACTCTCTTCGATATTATTTTATTATACTAAATCAAATACAATCAAGTTGAAATAGGCTAGAATTGGTTAATAACAATAAAGAGGTTTTATCATGTTTCTTATTAAAAAAAATATTTGGACACTTTTCTTTTCACTAATTATATTTGCAACTTTACTTTTTTCTATACTTTCTTATGTTAAATGGAATGAGACAAATGAAGAATTTAGGATG
>NZ_JBGUES010000124.1:0-6863 GCF_041821165.1 Poseidonibacter sp.
AAGATTGTAAATGGTTTTTATCAATTTTTAATGCACTTAGATACGCTTTTCTTTCATTTTTATAATCTTTTTGCGTTGAATATGCTACTGCTAACCAACTATAATAATCAGCATTTTTATCATCTATTTCTACTGCTTTTTTAAAATGAAAAAGGGCTTTTTTATTCTGTTTTTTAGCTAATAAAAATCTTGCATAGTAATATTGAGAATATGCATCATTTTTATTTTCATTAATCGCTTTTAAAAAGTGATTATAACCCTTATCATATTTTTTTGTATCCAAATAAAATTCACCAGTAATTTGTTTAGTTACACTACAAGCTGTAAAAAATGAAACTATAAAAAACATAAACAATATTTGTAATATCTTTTTCATGTTAGTTCCTTATAAATTAATACCTATTTTTCCATTTGTTTTTTTTATGTTTAGAGTTATTAGAATGTTTATGATATTTATGATTATGATTTGAATAAAAAGAGTGATTATAATGATGAACATCATGAATCCTAATCTCAGGTGATACAACATAGGCATGACAACCTGTAAAAAATACAAAAGCTATAATTGATATAAAAAATATTTTAATCATGATATATCCTTTTCTTTTATTATAGTCTTTTCATGTAGATAAATTGTGTATGTTTATTTTTTTTGTTATACTTGCAAAAAAATTAGGAACATTTATGACTAATATTCAAAAATTAGAAAAAATTTTAAAAGAAGAAGTAATTCCAGAAATGGATGAAAATATTGAAGATTTTATAGATATTGTAGATTCTAAAAAGTGTACAAATGATGATAGAAAAGAGTTAAAATACATGGAAGAGATGAAAGCATACTTTGATGAAGTGCTTTTAGATATTGAAACAAATAATCTTAAAGATGAAGATGCTCTTGATATTTTAGAGGTATTAGAAGAAATGAGATTAGATCAAGAATAAAAAGAAAACTATTTTTAGTTTCCTTTTTATAAAAATAATTCCATAGATTGATGTAATATTCCAGCTTCTTTATATTCACTACCAAAAGCTTTGAAACCTAACTTAATATAAAAATCTAAAGCATGTTTTTGAGAACCTAAATAAACTCTTGAATACTTTTTTTCTTTTGCTTCTTTTATTAAAGATAAAACTATTTTAGCACCAAAACCTTGTCCTCTATATTCACTTAAGATTGCAATACGTCCAATATGACCATCATTTAAAATACGCCCTACTCCAACTGCTTTTTTATCTTTAAATATAATTGCATGAATAGCATTTTCATCATTACCATCAAACTCAATTGATTCTTCAATTCCTTGCTCATTGATAAATACAGTTTGTCTTACAAATCTAATATCATCTTTTGTTTGTTTTGTATAAGATACATTTTTAATTTCAATCATAATTACTTCTTTTATAAGTTAGTGCTTAATTGATAAAATACAATTGATGCAGCAATAGCAGCATTCAAACTTGTAACTTCTTCATCTATATCAATTTTTAAAATAGTATCAGATAAATCAAAAATCTCTTTATCCGCACCATGACCTTCACTACCAATTACAACAGCTGATTTTTGTGTAAACTTATATTTATGTAAACTCACAGCTTGGGGTGCATTTGCAGTTGTTAATACTGAATATCCATTTGTTTTTAGTTTTATTAAATCAGCTTCAAGATTAAAAGATTTATAAACTTTGATATTAAATAAATTTCCAGTAGAAACACGAATACATCTTCTTATAAAAGGTGAACAAGTTTTTTCATCAATTATTAAAGTATTGATATTAAATGCAGCACAAGACCTTACAATAGAACCTACATTTTCAGGTGAAGTAAGACCATTTAAGACTACTACATTTCCTTTGATTTCATCAAAAGAGATAAACTTTGGTCTATCAATTACAGCCATCATTCCTTGATGGATTTTATGCCCTACTATTTTTTTCATAATTTCATTATTTGCTGTAAAAATTGGAAAATCAATCTTTGGACAATTTTCTTCTATAAATTCAATATTTTCTTTTGTTGTAAATACTTTATGAATTTTTGTATTTGTTGAAAAAAGCTTTTTAAAAACATTTTTACTTTCTACTACTACATACTTTTCATCAAGAACTGATTGTTTTAAGGAAATAAATTCTTTTATTAAAGGGTCATTTATATCTATAATTTCATTCATATTTTATAAGAATACTTATAATTCATTCTAAGCCTTTTTTATTAATTAAAGATGGATTATAACAAAAGTAAAGATTTACTTCAATCTTTACCCTTTTATCTCTTTATCTCTTTTACTAGATAAATCAGACATAAGTATTGCAATCCAATAAGTTGCACTATTTGAATTAAAGGCGATTTTTAAAGTCATAGTAATTGGGACAGCTAAGAACATCCCGACAATTCCAAGTATCCAACCCCAAAAAATCAATGAGAAAAATATTACAAGAGGAGATAAGCCAAGCTCTTTTCCCATAAGTTTTGGTTCTATAATATTACTAATTGAGATATTTATTGTTACATAAAAAACTATTAACCATATTGTTGTATTTATATCTGCATTTAATAGTGAAATTAATACAGCAGGAATTGCAGCAATTATTGAACCAACAACTGGAACAAAATTAAATAGCATTGCTAAAACTCCCCATAAAATTGGGTAATCAATACCAAAGAAATATAAAGTTACTGCTATTATAAATCCTGTTAAAAAACTTGTTGTTGATTTTACTAAAAAGTATTTTTGAATATTTTGAGAGAATAAATTAAAATGTTTTAATTTATTTACATTGTATTTAAATATCACTTTTAATTTTGTCTCAAATGATTTAGTTTCTGCAAGAATAAATGCAATACCAATTACTATAAGTAAAAACTTTGATAAAAAAGTTCCAATACTTCCTATAATATTTGTTGTAAAACCAAATAATGAACTAAAGTTTAATGACTCTAATATTGTAGCTTTATCAATAACAAAACCATACTTTTCAAATAAATTAATAGCATCAACAATAAATATTTTAAATTTTTCATCATAAAATGGTAAATTTAATGCAAAATCTTTTAGTGAAATATTTATTATATAACCAATAAGAATTGTGAATAGAACAAATATAGAAATAACCCCAAAATAAGCAAGCATTTTAGGAACAGCTCTTTTCTTTAAAACTTTTAGTAACGTTGAAAAGATAGATGCCATAAATATTGAAAGAAATAGTATAACCACTATTTCACTGGCAACTTTAATACCTGCAATTATAATAATAGAAGTAGCTAGGTAAAAAAAATAAGTTTTTAAATTTAATGAATCCATGTATTAACCTTTGCGCATATTGTAGCAAAATAATAATACTAATTAAATTAGAATTCAATATAAATAAATCATATAAAATATAATATTTTTTTACTATTTAAAATTATTTAGTTATAATTGTTTCATGTAAATATTCGGCTTTAAAGGATATGTTATGAACCCTTATAAATTCAAAACCTACAATGAATTATTTAACTACTTTACTGAAAATACAAATAATGAAAAATTTTTAAATTATTTATCAAATGGAAAATATAAAAGTATCTCAACTAAAGATTTTAGAAACAAAGTAATATGTTTAAGCCTTGCTCTTAAAGATTTAGGAATAAAAAAAGGTGATACAGTTGGGGTATTTGCTATCTCTTCTCCTTTTTGGTTAATTTTTGATTTTGCAATTCATGAAATTGGAGCAATTTCAGTACCAATTTTTTCAAATATTTCTACTGTTAATCTAAATTTTGAAATAAAAGATGCAAGTATAAAATTTATGTTTGTTGATTCAGAAGAAAGAATTAAAGAGATAGAAAATAAACATAAAGATTTAATTTTTATTACTCATAATTTTTGTATAAAAGAAAAGAATTTTTACAATTATGATGAAATACTTGTAACAGGACAACAAATATGTACAGCAAATGGCTATGTGCCATATATTGCTCAAGAAGATGAAGTTTTTTCAATCATATATACAAGTGGAAATACAGGCACTCCAAAAGGAGTAATGTTAACACATAAAAATATTTGCTCACAACTACATGATATAAATACTCTTATAAATTTAGATAAAAAAGAGATAGTTTTATCATTACTTCCATTAGCTCATATATTTGAAAGAACTGTAATGAGTTATTATATAAGTAGAGGTGTTAGTATCTATTTTGTAGATGATATACAAAATGTAGGAAATCTATTAAAAGTTGTTCATCCTACTATTATGACAGCAGTACCAAGACTACTTGAAAAGATTTTTAATAAAATAAAAGTAAATATTTCATGTAAACCTTTTATTTCAAGAACTCTTGCAAATTTGGCTTTTTCATATGCTTTACAATCAAATATGAACAAAGATACTTTTTTATTTAAAATATATGACAAACTTGTATATTCAAAATTTAGAGATATATTTGGCTCAAACTTAACAAAACTAATAAGTGGAGGGGCACCTTTAAATCAAGAAATATATCAATTTTTTGTAAATATTGGAGTAAATATATATCAAGGTTATGGTCTAACAGAGTTTTCACCTGTAATTTCTACAAATTATCCAGGAGCAAATAAAGTTGGGACTTGCGGAAAAGTTATTCCAAGTGCAAGTATTAAAATTACTTCAGATGGTGAGTTATTAGTAAAAGGGCCATCATTAATGAAAGGATATTTAAATCAAGAAAAATTGACAAATGAAACTATTGATAAAGATGGTTGGCTTCATACAGGTGATGTTGCAACATTAGATAAAAAAGGCTATTTACATATAAAAAGTAGAAAAAAAGAGATTTTTAAAACATCTACTGGCGAATATGTTGCAGCTATTTCTATTGAACAACAGTTATCAAAAAATAGATTTATTGAATTTGCAGTAGTAATAGCTCAAAATAGAAAATATACAACTGCCCTACTTTTTGCAGATAAAGATAAATATCAAGAAGAAAAACTTTTAAATAATAGTTTAACAATTGAAGAGTACTATAATCAAGAAAATATAAAAAAAGAGATTCATAATCATATTAATCTAGTTAATTTTGATCTTAATGAATGGGAAAAAGTAGTTCAATATAAACTTATCACAGATGATATTTCTATTGAAGGTGGAGAGTTAACACCATCAATGAAAATTTGTAGAGGTAAAATTGAAGAAAAATATAACAATCTTATAGAAACTATGTATTAAGGAAGCCATCATGAAAGAAAGAATAGCAATAATTGATGGACTAAGAAGTCCAATCGCCAAAGCAAATGGAAAACTAAACAATGTTAGTGCTGATACATTAGGTGCCATCATTACAAAAGAATTAGTTTTAAGAAATGGTATAGATTATAATTTATTTGATGAATTAATCATGGGAAATGTAGCACAACCTGCTAATGCTGCGAATATTGCAAGAGTACTAGCAATACGTGCAGGATTTCCAAATAGTCTTCCTGCTTATACAGTACATAGAAACTGTGCATCAGGAATGCAATCAATTTCATCTGCAATTGAAAAAATAAATTCAAATCAAGGGGATTTATATTTAGTTGGTGGTGTTGAATCTATGAGTAGTATTCCTTTACTTCATAATGATAAGTTTAAAGACTTTATGACTAGATTTACTTATGCAAGAAGTGTTGGTGAGAAATTAAAATTATTATCTACATTTAGAGCAAGTTTTTTAAAACCTGTTATTGGATTAATCACAGGATTAACAGATCCAATTTCAGGAAAAATCATGGGAATTACAGCTGAAAACTTAGCAAACGAATTTAAAATATCAAGACAAGCACAAGATGAATATGCTTTAAATTCACATCTAAAAGCTCAAAAGGCAATTGAAGATGGAATATTAGCAGAAGAAATTCATCCAATTATGACAAAAGATTCTTCTATTGTAGATGATGATGGAGTTAGATTTAATCAAACAATAGGAGCACTTTCTAAACTTCGTCCTATTTTTGATAGATTAAGTGGAACAGTAACAGCTGGTAATTCATCACAAGTTTCAGATGGTGCTTGTTCTTTAATCGTTTGTACAGAATCAAAAGCAAAAGAATTAAATATCGAACCATTAGGTTTTGTTAATGATTATGCTTATGCAGGACTTGATGCTAATAGAATGGGATTAGGTCCTATATATGCAACAAAAAAGTTATTTGATAAAACGGGTACAAAATTAAATGAACTTGATGTTATTGAAATAAATGAAGCATTTGCTGCACAAGTAATAGCAAATCTTGAAGCATTTAAATCAAATGATTTTTGTCAAAAAGCTTTTGGCTGTGATGCTATTGGTGAAATTGATGAAAGTAAATTAAACGTAAATGGCGGTGCAATTGCACTTGGTCATCCTGTTGGAATGAGTGGTGCTAGAATTGTATTAACTGCTCTAAAAGAATTAAAAAGAACAAATAAGAAAAAAGCTCTTGCATCACTTTGTGTTGGTGGTGGACAAGGTGCATCTTTCTTATTGGAGGTTTAAGATGAATAATTTATATTTAGAAATTAATGACAATATTGCAAGATTAACTTTTGATTTAGAAGGTGAAAAAGTAAATAAACTTTCATTTGAAGTATTAGAAGAATTAAATGAAAAAATAGATTTAGTAAAAAATGATTCATCTATTAAAGCCTTAGTAATTCAAAGTGCAAAAAAGAATATATTTGTTGCAGGTGCTGATATAAAACAAATACAAGAAATTACAGATGAAAAAGAAGTTTATAAAGTATTAATGAGATGTCATGAAATATTTAATAAACTACAAAATCTTTCAATTCCTACAATTGCTTATATTAATGGTGCTTGTATGGGTGGAGGACTTGAACTTGCACTTGCTTGTAAATATAGAGTGGCAAGTACAAATGAAAAAACAA
>NZ_JBGUES010000125.1:0-6853 GCF_041821165.1 Poseidonibacter sp.
AATGTGTTGTTGTTGACTTTGATATTGGGCAAAGAAATCTTGATATGATTTTAGGTTTAGAGAATCGTGTTGTTTATGATATGGTTCAAGTAATGGATGGTGAAGTTGGTTTAAAACAAGCACTTATTAAAAGTAAAATAAATGATAACCTTCACTTCCTAGCAGCATCACAAACAAAAGATAAATCAGTTTTACAATCTGATAAAATTTTAACGTTAATAACGGCTTTAAAAGCTGATTTTGATTATGTTATCTTAGATGCACCTGCTGGAATAGAGAGTGGTTATGAGCATACTATTGAGTTTGCTGATACTGCTATTATTGTAGTAAACCCAGAAGTATCTTCAATTAGAGATGCTGATAGAGCTATTGGTATTTTAGATTCAAAATCTCAAAAAGTAAAAGATGGTTCAGAAGTAAATAAACACCTAATCATAAATAGAATTGATGCAAAAATGGTACAAAGTGGCGAAATGCTAACAAGTACTGATATTATTGATATTTTAAGTATTCCACTTATTGGAAAAGTTCCAGAAGATAGAGGAATTATTGATGCATCAAATCAAGGTAAACCAATTATCTTAGATAAAAATTCAGCAGCTGGTCAAGCTTATTCTAGAATCTCTGCAAGACTTTGTGGACAAGATGTAGCGCTTGAGGATGTAGAGACTGTTCAAACTGGTCTATTTTCAAAGATAAAGGGGATTTTTAAATAATGTTTCCTTGGTTTAAAAAGAAAAAAAGTGCAAGCACTGCAAAAGATAGATTAACAATCGCAATAATGTCTGATAGAGATAATAATGCTTATCCTTTTATGGATCAAATGAAAGCTGAAATTATTGATGTCGTAAAAAAATATATGGGTGTAAAAAAAATAGATATTAAAAAAGATGTAGATGGTGACTTTGAAGCACTATCTATTGATGTTCAATTAGATAAAAATGCCTAATATAAAATAAGAAGGGAAAACCCTTCTTAAAATTTAAATAGTCCAGTTTCGTTTAAAATTACAATTACAAGTGCAATTGGAATAACAAATCTAACCATAAAGAACCAAACATTAGTAAAGAAAGTTCCCATTAATGGAATTAACTCACCTTTAATAACATCTTTATCCATAAAGTGTCCTACAAATACAACTGCTAAAATCCCACCAATTGGAACTAAAATAGTTGAAGCTACGAAATCTAACCAATCAAATAAACCTTTATCTCCAACCATTAACATAGGTGAATAATCAGAAATATTTGATAATAATGCAGCAATACCTAATATATAAAAGAAAATACTACAAATCATTGCAGCTTTAACTCTTGTATAATTCCATCTATTTACAAAGTATGAAACCATTGGTTCTAACATTGAAATAGCTGATGTAATACCAGCAAATGCAATAGCAACAAAGAATAATAGTGCTAAAGTTGAACCAATTGAACCAAACTCATAAAATACAGATGGTAATGAAATAAATACTAATCCAGCACCTTTTGTTGATTCAGCACCTTTATCAAATAATAATGTAAAGATAATTAAACCAGCAACAATAGCAACTGTTGTATCAATAATAGAGATTAAAAATGATGATTTTACAATATTCGACTCTTTTGGTAAAGAAGCCGCATAAGTAATAATAATACCCATTCCTAATGATAAAGTATAAAATGCTTGTCCAATAGCAACAATAACTGCTTCTGAGCTTAATTTAGAAAAGTCTGCTTCAAACATAAAAGATACAGCTTTTGAGAAACTTCCATCAATAGTTACAGAATAAATAAATAAAATTGATAAAATAAATGCTAATAATGGCATTAAAATTTTATTAATTTTTTCAATTCCATCTTTGATACCTTTTAAGATAATAGATGTAACTAATACAAATACAACAGTATGATACATAAGTTGTGTTTGAACATCAGTTGTTAACAATGTCATAAAAATATCTTTAGATTGCTCAACAGTTGCTGGAAGACCTTGAATAGATAGTGCAATATAGTGAAAAATCCATCCAATTACTACAGAATAATAAGATAAAATTATCAATGGCACAATTACTATAAACCCAGCATATTTCCATAAGTTTTTCTTTTTAGTAGCCAAACTTTCAAACATACTTACGGCATCACTTTGCCCTAATTTACCAATAAGTAATTCTGCAATTAATACAAAAACACCAATAAAAAGAGCTGTAATTAAGTAAACTAATACAAAAGCTCCACCACCATACTCACCTGTAACATATGGGAATTTCCAAATATTACCTAAACCAACTGCTGAACCAACAGCTGCAAGAATAAACCCGAATCTACTAAAACGTGCGGTACTCATAATTCTCCTTAGAAATAAAGAATCCATACTATCTAATTTTTAGTTAAACTTTTATGTAATTTATATGAATGAAATAAATTTTATTTATGAAACAAAAGAAAAATTTATTAAATTGTAGAAATTTAAATATAAAAAATAAAACTAAAGAGAATAACTCTTTTAATCAAAATATAATATAATAGGAAAATATTAACAATAAAAGAGAAAATGTGCCAAGAGCGAAATTAAGAAAAGTATTACCTACTCATGAAAAAATCAAAGATCAAAGAATTCTAAAGATTTTTGGTAAATTATTATATAAACAAAAAATTTGGAGTTTATCAAGAAAAAGAATATTAGGAGGTGTTTTTATAGGAATCTTTGTAGCTTTTATTCCTATGCCTTTACAAATGCTTTTAGTAGCTCTACTTGCAATTATTTTTAATGTAAATCTTCCAATAACTATTCTTCTTGTTTGGCTTTCTAATCCTTTAACAATGCCTTTTATTTATTATTTTGAATATGAGCTTGGGAATTGGCTTTTAAATATTAAAGACCCTATTGAATTTAGTTTTGAAACAATGAATGAAAATATAAGTGAGATAGCTTTATCTTTATATGTAGGAACTTTTGTTATATCAACAATTAGTGCTTTTTTAGCTGTATTTATTTTAAATTTATTATGGATAAAAGAAGTTAGAAAAAAACGTAAAAAGTAATAGAAAAAATATATAAAATAAAAAGTAAATAAATAAGTAAAATATCAAGTTGGAAAATCCAACTTGATATTAAATTGTTTCTTAAGAGTGAACTAAGTTTGTTAAGTGATCACTAGTAACTTGGTGGAAGTTTAAGTATTTATAAACACCCTCTTTGTTATCTTCAGTAATTTTCTTAGGTACAATTTCCATGTACTCTTCTTTAGATGGAAGTCTTCCAAGAAGTGCTGCAACTGCTGCAACTTCTGCAGATCCTAAGTAAACTTGAGAACCTTTTCCTAATCTATTATCGAAGTTTCTTGTAGAAGTTGAGAATACTGCTGCACCTTCAGAAACTTGTGCTTGGTTACCCATACATAATGAACAACCAGGAATTTCTAATCTAGCACCCGCTGCTGCAAAGATTGAGTAGTAACCCTCTTCTGTTAATTGTTCTTTATCCATTTTTGTTGGTGGTGCAACCCATAATTTAGTTGGAACTTCACCTTCACCTTTAAGTACTTCACCTAAAGCTCTGAATAATCCGATATTAGTCATACAAGAACCTACGAATACTTCGTCAATGTTTTTGATTCTTTTATCGTCAGCTAAAATGTTAGTTAATGTATCAACATCATCTGGATCATTTGGACAAGCTAAAATTGGCTCAGTAATTGTATTTAAATCAATCTCGATAACAGCTTTATATTCAGCATCTGCATCAGGAGTTAATAATTCTGGATTAGCAATCCATTCTTTCATTTTATCAGCTCTTCTTTGAAGAGTTCTAGCATCTTCGTAACCTTCTTCAATCATCTTTTCAATTAAAGCGATATTTGAAGATAAGTACTCAATGATTGGTTCTTTATCTAATTGAACAGAACAAGCTGCTGCTGATCTTTCTGCTGCAGAATCTGATAATTCGAATGCTTGCTCAACTTTTAATTCTGGTAAACCAGCGATTTCAATAATTGTTCCAGCGAATACGTTTTTCTTACCTTTTTTCTCAACAGTTAATAAACCATCTTGAATAGCTTGGTAAGGAATAGCATTAACTAAATCTCTTAAAGTAATTCCAGGTTGCATTTCACCTTTGAATTTTACAAGAACAGATTCAGGCATAGTTAAAGGCATAGCACCAGTTACACCAGCAAATGCAATAAGACCAGAACCAGCTGGGAATGAAATACCAATTGGGAATCTAGTATGAGAATCTCCACCAGTACCAACAGTATCTGGTAAACATAATCTATTTAACCATGAGTGAATAACACCGTCACCTGGTCTTAATGTAACACCACCTCTTGAGTTGATGAAATCAGGTAAAGTATGTCTTAATTTAATATCTGCTGGTTTTGGGTAAGCAGCAGTATGACAGAATGATTGCATAACCATATCAGCACCAAAAGATAGTGCAGCAAGTTCTTTAATCTCATCTCTAGTCATTGGTCCAGTTGTATCTTGAGATCCAACAGTAGTAGCGATTGGCTCAACGTACATACCAGGTTTAACACCTTCGATACCACAAGCTCTTCCAACCATTTTTTGCGCTTGAGTAAATCCTTTACCATTATCAGCAGGTTGAGTAGGAGCAACAAATGCAGTAGTAGCATCCATACCTAATACTTCTCTAGCTTTAACAGTAAGACCTTTACCAATAATTAATGGAATTCTTCCACCAGCTCTCATTTCATCTGTTAATGTATTTGGAGCTAAATCAAATTCAGAAACAACTGAACCATCTTTCTCAATTACACCAGCATATGGTTTTAAAGTAATAACATCACCAGTTTCTAAAGCATCAACTGGAGCTTGAATTGGTAAACATCCTGAATCTTCTGCAGTATTGAAGAAAATTGGAGCAATAATAGAACCAATTACAACACCACCAGTTCTTTTATTAGGAACACCTGGAATATCTCTACCCATATGCCATTGAACAGAGTTAATACCTGATTTTCTTGAAGAACCAGTACCAACAACATCACCAACGTATGCTAAAGGGTAACCTTTTTCTTTTAAAGAATCCATAGTATTTAATGGATCTTCCATTCTTGATTGTAACATTGCAGTAGCATGTAATGGAATATCAGATCTAGTAAATGCAACAGTTGCAGGAGATAAATCATCTGTATTTGTTTCACCAGGAATCTTGTAAACAGTTAAAGTGATTTCTTCTTCTAATGCAGGCTTGTTAGTAAACCACTCAGCGTTAGCCCATGATTCGATAACTTCTTTAGCTTTTTCATTTCCAGCGTCCATTAAATCTTTAACGTCGTTGAATGCATCATATACTAAGATAGTATTTTTTAATTCAGTTGCTGCAGCTTCTGCAACTTCTTCAATTTTAAGTGCATCAATTAATGGAGAAACGTTAAATCCACCCATCATTGTTCCTAAAATTCTTACAGCTTCAGATTTTGTAATTACTGAACATGCAACATTTCCTTGAACTACGTCATTTAAAAATGCAGCTTTAACATAAGCAGCGTCATCAACACCTGGGTTGATTTTGTTATTGAATAAATCTAAACAGTAATCTGCTTCTTCAACAGTATCTGCTTTTAATAATTCAACTAACTCTGCAGTTTGCTCAGCAGTTAATGCTAATGGAGGTAATCCACCTTCATTTAATCTTTCTTCTGTATGTGCTTTATAATCTACTAATAAACTCATATATTATCTCCTTCTGATTTGAAAAGTTTAGAGTATTATAGCATAAAGGCCAAAATTAGTATGTACAACTATTGTAAAGGTATGTACAAGTTTAATTTATGTAAATAAAAGTTACACTATTTCTTTTTTTTAAGTTTTGTTTAATTAAAAGAGCGCTTTATATAAGCGATTATTTCGATATTTGCATATTTAAGCAAATTTTTATTTTTTCTACTATTTTAGCTATTATTTGAATATAAATTCATTCTTTTTTTTATTTTTGTACAATTTTTGTACTTTGCTTTTACAAATTGATAATTTTTCATTTATAGTAAAATTTAAGCTTTAATTATTATAATTTTATTTTTTTATAATATAAGGATATATTTTGATAAATACTTTGCAAAACAAGCTTCATAAAGAAATTCCACTTACTAAAATGATGGATATAAAAATCAATTCATATACAGATATAAATCTTATTACAACAGCCCCTTTAGATATAAATATTAATGACAAAGGTACAGCTTTTGGCGGTAGTTTAAGTACTATGACAATTATTTCATCATGGAGTATGTGTTGGTTGATTTCACAAGAATTAGGATTTGATAGTAAAAATATTGTTGTGATTAAAAATGAAAATTCATATAAAAGACCCGTTACAAAAGATATTGTTTGTTATACTCAAAAGCCATCTAATGAAGAATTGCAAATTCTAAAAACAAAATTAGACAAAAAAGGTAGCGCTTCTATTAAGATATATTCAAAAATTATTGAAGACGATAAAGAGTGTGTTAGTTTTGAAGGTGTTTATGTTATAAAACTTGATGATAGATAAAAAATAAAAAAGGCAAGATAATGAAAAATTTTGATTTAATCATAATTGGAGCAGGAAGAGCAAGTAATTTAGCTGTAAAAGCTGGTAAAATGGGCAAAAAAGTTGCAATAATTGAAAAGTCAAAATTTGGAGGAACTTGCCCAAATAGAGGTTGTGTTCCTTCAAAATTATTAATTGCTTATGCAAATGTTGCACGTTCAAATAAAGAATCAAAAAGGCATTTTATTGATTCAACTATTGATAAAATAGATATTAAAAAGATTTTTGATGAAACAAATTTGTATATTTCAAAAATTGATTCAAATTATAAAAATAAATTTAATGAAAATGTTCAAATATTTGAAGGGACTGCAAAATT
>NZ_JBGUES010000126.1:0-6812 GCF_041821165.1 Poseidonibacter sp.
GAGTTTTATATTCAGTTTATAAAAATTACTTTCACAAACTTATGTTTTTAAAGATCTCAAACTCTCTCCATCTCATTTGATGTCGTTCGTCTGTTTTTGGACGGGAATTATAGGGAATTACTTCCGCTTTGTCAAGGGGTTTTTCTTTATTATTGCTTAAATTTTGGAATTTGTTTTATTTGCTTTACTTATAATTGTCTTTGTTCTTTTAATGCACTTTAATATTCTTATTAATCCTTCGTTTACTTTTATTAAGTAATATATCATATAAGTAATACAAGTATCTGTATTATTAAAGATGTTATTAAGAGTAACATAATAAAATTACACAATAAATATAATAAAAAGGACATACGTATGTATAATAGAGATTATTTATCTAATAATTCATCTCATTCACAAGAATCATCACAAGTACAGTTGATGGCTTTCTTAAAAGCAACATATCAATTATTTGCAGGTTCGCTTTTAGCAGCAACTGCGGGTGCTTATATTGGTTTAGATATCGTTGCATATTTAATGGGAGGAGTTAAATGGGCTTTATTTGGACTTGAATTAGCATTAATATTTTTTGTTATTCCAAGAACTAAAAATATTCCAGGTGTTAACTTAGCTGTTTTATTTGCATTTGCATTTATTTCAGGATTAACAATTGCTCCATTATTAGCATCTATATTTGCTATGCCAGCAGGTGCTTCAATAGTTGGTCAAGCATTTTTAATGACTTCTGTTGCATTTGGTGGAATTTCTATGTTCGCAATGACTACAAAAAGAGATTTCTCTTCAATGGGAAAAATGTTAATTATTGCGTTAATTATAATGATAGTTGCAGGTATTTCTAATATCTTTATTCAATCATCATTATTTCAATTAGCAATTGCAAGTGTTGGAGCATTATTATTCTCAGCATTTATCCTTTATGATACACAACAAATCATTAGAGGTGGATACGATTCTCCAATTGAAGCAGCATTGTCTTTATACTTAGATTTCTTTAATTTGTTTATTTCTTTATTACAAATTTTAGGAATTATGAATAGCGATGACAAATAACAACTAACTCCTTTTGGAGTTAGTTATACTACTAATGACTAATATGAAATCAAACGAACTACGAATTATTGATGCAAATTTAAATAGATTACGAGAAGGAATTCGAGTAGTTGAAGATATATTTAGATATGTATATAATGATAAAACAACTGCCCTAAAGCTAAAAGAATTACGACACTTATCAAGACTTACTCTTTATTTGGAATTACTTCAAACAAGAGATATAAAAAATGATGTACTAAGAGAATCTATAAAAAGCGAACAAAATAGAACTGATTTAGACTCAATTCTAATTGCAAATTTCAAACGTGCGCAAGAAAGCTCAAGAGTGTTAGAAGAACTTTGTAAGCTAATCTCAATAGAAGATAGTGAAAACTTTAAATATATTAGATATGAACTTTATAACTTAGAAATAGTTTTAACAAATATTACTTCAAACTCTAAATAATCAAGCTTATACTCTTTATATAGTTTTTTTGCATTTTTAAAATCTAATACAGATGTTCCACCACTTACACCCGATTTCTTTATATAATCGAATAAATCTTTTTTATTTGTAAACTCTAATTTATACATTATTGTTTCAAATTCACAATTAAAGTGTTCATTAAATGCTTTTTTTATTGATTCTTCGTCTAAAATAGGTGATTTGGATTGTGTTATGCTTTGTATTGTTTTAAATGTATTTGATGTAAATAAAACTGCGTTAATTTCATTTGAAACCAATGAAAGCTGTTTTATTATCTTTGATAAATCTTTTGACCATTGCAATGCAGATGATGACAATACTATATCAAAACTATCATTTTTTATGTCATCTAAAAAATCTTGTGTATCAAAATCAAAACACTTAACATCAATATTATCAGCTTTTGGATGTAATTGACACATTGATGATGAAAAGTCTACTGCTTTATAGTATTCAACTGGCCATGTTATTTGATTAAATACTTGTCCAGAACCACAACCTAATTCTAATATTCTTTTAGGCTTAAAAGACAAGTCTCTAACAAGAGATTTTGCTACGATTTGTTGGATTATATTGTGATTGTTATATTGTTTTGCATATTTGGAAAATTCGTTTTTTATTGACAAGTTTACTCTTTACGTTATTATCTAAAAATAGTTATATATTCATTTTAACTTTTTTTTAATAAGTTTTAGGTAAAATATATACCATTTTTCAAAAAGGAAATAGATAATGACATCTACACTTTTAGTAGTTCAATTTGTTTTAGCAATACTTATAACAATAATCATCTTACTTCAAAAGAGTTCAAGTATAGGATTAGGTGCTTACAGCGGTAGTAATGAATCATTATTTGGGGCAAAAGGTCCAGGTAATTTTTTAACAAAAGCAACAATGGCACTAGGTTTAATTTTTGTAATCAACACTGTTGTTTTAGGGTTTATGTATAACGAAGAAAGAAATAAAAGTGCTATTGATAATATCAAAACAGATACTTTAATTCCTTCAACTCCAATTACAAGCAATGAACCTGCAGCTCCTGCAGCTCCTGCTTCAAGTCCTGTACCTGAGGTACCTTCAAAATAAGTTATTAAAAGAAAAAGAGAATATCTTTTCTTTTAATATATAGTCTTATTTCTGATATAAATTAGAATAAAATAAAAATCTAAATAGTATAATGAGCATACTATTTTAAATAAAAACAAAATAAAAGGGGAATCAATGTTAGAAGAGCTTTATGCTGAAACTAAGGATCATATGGAAAAGTCTATTGAGGCTTTAAAAAGAGATTATAAAACTTTAAGAACAGGGAAAGTTACTACATCTGTTTTAGATGGTGTAAAAATTGATTATTATGGAACACCTACTGATTTAAATCAAGTTGGTTCTGTATTAGCTGCAGATGCAACAACAATCGTTGTAAATCCATGGGAAAAAAATCTTTTAAGTGATATTGAAAAAGCTATTCAAAATGCTAACATTGGTGTTAACCCAAACAATGATGGTGAAGTAATTAAATTATTCTTCCCTCCAATGACTGTTGATCAAAGAAAAGAGAGTGCTAAAGGCGCTAAAGTTATGACTGATAATGCAAAAGTTGCTATTAGAAACATCAGAAAAATTGCTAATGATAAAATTAAAGTTTTACATAAAGACAAAGAAATTACTGATGACGAAAGTAAAAAAGCTCAAGATGAAATCCAAAAAATTACTGATTCTTTTGTAGTAAAAGCAGATACTACTTTAAAAACAAAAGAACAAGAAATTTTAACGGTTTAATTATGAACGTAGCAGAAATATATAAGGATGCATCAGCATTATTAGAAGGTCACTTCAAATTAAGTAGTGGAAATCACTCACAATTTTATTTACAATCAGCTAAAGTTTTAGAAGACCCTAAAACTGCAAAATTATTAGCAGAAGCTCTTGCTGATCAAATTAGAGAATCAGGAATTAAAGTAGATGCTGTTTGTTCACCTGCACTTGGTGGATTAATTGCTGGATTTGCTTTAGCAACTGCTCTTGATGTTAGATTCATTTTTGCAGAAAGAGTTGATGGTGAAATGACTATTAGAAGAGGGTTTGAAGTACAAGAAGGTGAAAACTACATTATTTGTGAAGATATTATCACAACTGGTGGATCTGCTTTAGAAGCTGCTAAACAAGTTGAAGCTGATGGTGGAAACATTGTTGCTTATGCAGCACTAGCAAATAGAGGTTTTTGTTCAAGAGTTGGAAGCGAATTAGAAGCTAAAGATAATTGTAAACTTCCTTTAAATAAACCACTTTTTGCATTAGATGATTTTACTTTTGAGATGTATGCAGAAGACAATTGTCCATTATGTAAAGATGGAAGTACTGCTTATAAACCAGGTAGTAGAGGAAACTAATGAGCCGTTGGAGAGATATTAAACAAAATAGAAATAGTTCACAAAACGATATTTCTATAAAAGAAGAATCAAGTATTGAGTCTTCTTCTATCTCTTCAAGACTTAGAGCCTTTTTAACAGATACTTTTTTAATCACAACGCCAATTTTTTATGTAGTAATCTATTTAATAATGGGTAGTGGTGAAGCTTTTGCACAAGATAGAACTTCAGGTTGGTTAATGATTTTATTTGTTCATGCTTCAATTATCTTATTTTTCTGGTTAGTAAAATCTCAAACTCCAGGATTAAAAGCATACACGATAAAAGTAGTTGATAATAAAACAAAACAAAAAATATCTTTTATTCAGGCACTTGTTCGTTATACCACAACTTTAATAGCTGTTGTATCACTATTTTTAATGTTTTTACCTTTTCTAAGAAAAGATAAAAAAACTTTTCAGGACATATTATCTAATACAATCATTATTGACGAAAAATAATGCTCTTTTTTAATTTATCAGCTTTTTACTTTTTCTATTTTGCTGCTGTTGGTGTATATGTAATTTTTATGCCAAAAGTTTTACATGATATTGGTTATTCGACGTTTGATATTGGTATCATTTTTGCCCTTGCACCTTTAATGAGGTTTGCAACTCCATTTTTATTTTTAAAACATATTACATTAAATCAAACTGTTTTTAAATCAGCTTTATTTTTATCTATTTTATCATCATCACTATTTTATATTACAATTGAAAATTTTTATGCTTTTATGTTAAATAATGCAATATTAGGTGTATGTTTATCACTTATTTTGCCCTATTTAGAAGTTACTGCAATAAAAAGCTTAGGAAGTGATAAATATGGAAAATCAAGACTTTTTGGTTCAATTGGTTTTATGTTAATTTCACTTGTACTTGCTAGTTATTTAACACAAGCTAAAATTGCTTTAAATTATTATCTAGCTACAAATATATTAACTGTTATATTTGCACTTTCTCTTATAAAATATGATACAAAATATATCCCAAATGCAAATGATGAGAAATTCTCATTTTTAAAATACTGGCCATTTTGGGCAAGTCTGTTTTTTATGCAAATGAGTTTTGGAGGTTTTTATAACTTCTTTACTATTTATGAAACAGAACATGGAATTAGTTTAGAAATGACTTCATACCTTTGGTCTTTTGGAGTTATATGTGAAATTATAATGCTGTACTTTCAAGCACCACTTTTAAAGAATAATCTTTTAAATATTATAAAATTTTGTGTAGCAATTACAGTTGTTAGATGGGTATTATTATATTTATATCCTGACTCTTTAAGTGTTACATTTTTTACTCAAAGTATTCATGCCTTCTCTTTTGGACTTTATCATAGTACTGTAATCATTTATTTATACTCTCTTTATGAAAATAAAAAACTAGCACAACAATTTATGTATGGTGTTGCTTATGGTTTAGGTGGATTTTTAGGTGCGATAATTGCAGGTTGGGTTTATGGAGATAATCTATTTATTTATAGTGCAATTTTTGCTTTGATTTCTTTAATTGCACTATTTTTTGTTAAAAAAATTAATTAATACTCATAATTAGTAATTTAACATTTTTCTTTTCTTGAATCTCTTCAAGTTTTAAACCATCAATTTGCATATTCATAAACTCTTCATGTGAAGTGATTTTATTTTTTGCAATTTCTTGTAAAACTTTTCCTCTATAATACTTAGCCCAATGAGATACAACTTTACCATCTTTTATAAACTTAAATGTTAGAACATTTGCTTTTTTTACCTTATAAAACTTTTCATAATGCCCTGCTCTTAAATCTATTACTTCTTCACCAATATAGCTATCTAATTGCGTTGTAAAATTATCTAAGAAAAACTTTTCTATTGCTATATTATTTAATTTTGCACCTTGCTTATATTTATAATTTGGTATTTTGTCATTTGCCTTAATAGGTCCAAAAAGATTAGAAAATAAGATTACATTTTCATCTATATATTTTTGTGTTTCATTATCTAATTTATTATAATCAAGAGCATCAAAAGCAACTCCATTGTATCTATTGATTGCTTTCATTGTTGGTTTATTTATTAGACTTTCTTTATACTTTTTTACATCATCAAGTTTTTTTAATCCAAACCAAGCTGATAATTCTTCAATCGAAGAAGATGATAAATGCTTTTCATATATATTAAAAATCTCTTCTCTTTTTTCAAATAATTCTTCTAGAAAAAAGTTATCTTTACAAAATGCTTTTTCTTCTCCACCCTCATTTTTTGTTTCAGCAGGAGCTAATAATATTTTCATTTTTTTCCTTAATCTTCAAATGTTCCATCAACATAGAACCATTTATTTTCTTCTTTTAAAAATCTACTTTTTTCTATAAAAGATGCATCTATTCCATTTTGTATAAGATTTGCTTTAAATGTAACAAAACTTTCAATTTCGCCATCAATTTGTTCTAAAATATCAACATGTAAAAAATCAGTAGCTTCACAAAAATCTAATATAGAATTACTCCATGCAAAAGTATCATTTGAAAAGTCTTGATTAGTTTTATGAGTTGTACCTATAATATATTCAGCATTTTTTATTGCATATGCACAAAATCTTGATTTCATTAATTCAACTGCAGTATTAGGAAAAGTGCCATTGTGAAAAGGTTTACAACATTTTTTGTATTTTTTTGTTGAACCACAAGGACAGCTATTATTTGGGGATATTTTCAAAATGAACCTCTTAAAAAAAATTAAGAGATTCTAACATAAATGTAGTAAAATTCTTAAGACTCAGAATTTTTTCTATCTTTTTTTTCTTTCATTTTCTCTCTTTTTTCTTTTATATCTTTTTTTCTATCCATTGCTTTTTCATTTATTTTTTGTTTTCTCTCTTTAATCTCTTCTGCACTCTTATTAG
>NZ_JBGUES010000127.1:0-4050 GCF_041821165.1 Poseidonibacter sp.
TCTTAAATCTACACTTTTTAGATATTCTTTTGTTTCTTCTTTAAATAATAAAGGAAATTGTTTATTTTTTAACTTTTCTAATTTTAATATTAAGCTATCATTTTTACTTGGGCCTACATATCTAGAAATTTCATCTTTAATGCTATGGTCATAAAGATAAAATTTATACTGTATTTCTATATGTTGATAAAGCTTTCTTTTTTTATTATAAAGAATAAAATCAATCTCTCCTAAAGTAAGTTTATTATGAATAATTTGCTTATTTTTTAAAACTTTTTCATGATTAGGTGATTGTTGAATAATTGCATCAAAAAAATACTCTACTCTTTTTCCTAAAGGAATATTTTCAAGATTTTCATTGATATCAATTTGAAGATTATCAATATTTATATCATCACATACATCTTCTAAGTCAAATAACTCAAGCTCATAAAAACTATTTTTAAATAAAGATGCTGTTTTACAGAAGTTTTCAAATTGATTATATATTAAAGAATCTATTATTTACTCTTTTATATAAGAACGTACTTACAATTATAATCATCATCCATTAGTATATTAATTGCTGATTTATGAAATACATCTTTATAAGATACAGCATATCTAAAGTCAGCATTTCTTTCTTCTATATCATTTGATTTAAGATATTTAATTGCAGAACGATAAAATTCCATTATATCTTCTTCTTTGATTGATTTTGATTCAGAACTATTTTCGCATTTAACCAAAAGTGTTTTATCATCTTTATAGCAAAGTAAATCTATAATTTGCTCATTATTTGTATTTTCTGATTTATTAGATATTACTTTATAACCTAGGTCTTCGTATTTTTTTACTGTACGTAATTCTAAAGTTAAGCCATTTTTTTCATTCTCTTCATTTTTATTTCTTCTGTTTTTACTATCTTTCATATTTATGAATTTTTTAAATAATAAAATTAAAATAATTATTGGTATTAAATGCCAGATTTGTGATAGTGAACTAAATATTATATCGCCAAAATTACCCATTGTAATGTCTCATTCTTATTCCTTATTAACTTTTGATTTCCATTATATACTTATATTGCATAAAAGAAGTATTTAAAAACAGATAAATTTATTACCACCAAGTAATAAAGAATCTTTCAAAGATAACTTCACCTTTTTGCTCTTTTTTTAGCCAAACAAGAGGAGAAGCTTTTATCTTTAGAAAAAACTCTATTTCTTCTAGTGCTTCATCATAGTTTTTCCATTTATTGTTTGTGTTAGGTTTTGTAAGCCAATCATATCTATGAGGTAAAAAGAATTCATAATTTTTAAACTCTTCTTGTTCTAAAAACTTTTCAAAAGAAAGATAAAAACCTATAACAGTTGCATTATTTATTAAAGGTAGTGTTTTTCCAATCAAATGCAAAGGTAAAAAAATATTAGCTTTATAACAAACTTTTTGATTTATATTATCTAAATCAATATCTTTTATATACTCTTTTGTTTGTTCTTTAAAAAGCAAGGGAAATTGTTTGTTTTTTAATTTATTTAATTTTAAAACTAAGGTATCACTTCTATTTGGTCCTATATATCTATCTAACTCTTTAGAAAATCTATCGTCATAAACATAGAACTTATATACAAGTTCAACATGAGTATACATTTTTTCTTTTAAATCATAAATTATAAAATCAAGTTCACCTAAGGTATTTTTATTATTAATTATTTGGATGTTTTTAGAAATTACGTTGTAACGAAGTGAATTATCTATTAAGCTTTCAAAGAATATTTCTACTCTTTTACCAAGTGGTAGTTGAATTTTTATATCTATACTATTTGAATCAAAAGAATCTATATCTATTGACTCAAGTTCAAATATATCTAAATCATAAAAAGAATCTTCAAATAAAGATTGAGTATTATAAAAGCCTTTTATTTGATGTTTTAATCTTTCTTTAGAAGATATATTATCAAGCATAAAACTTATTTATTCTTAGCTTTATTAATATCTGCTGTGTATTTATAAACCATATAATGGAACATTTTTGTGTTTTTATTTTTTTGAAAGAAAGCATACATTTCAAGTAATCTAAAAAACATTTTAAAAAATGCTGTAAATGGAACTAAATATGTTCCAAGTGTAGAATATAATCTATTAGGATAATATTTGTCCATTTCTTCTTTTAAATCTTTTAATACTAAACTTTCTTCTTGTAAAGTTTCTCTATCTTGTGATGAAATAACACGTACTGCAATTAAAAGATTAACAACAAACATTAATGCATTTAAATTCCATCCAATAATACAAATATCTAAATAACTCATATTTTCTCCATTTTTTTCTCATGGAATTATATCAAATTAGTTTTGATATAATTTTAAAAAACTAATAAATGGATAAATATGGCCTTTAATGGATTTAAAAAAGAAGGAATAAAATTCCTTGAAGATTTAAAACAAAATAATACAAAAGTTTGGTTTGAAAATAACCGACATATATGGGAAGAAAATATTTTAAGACCAAATATTGATTTTGTTGAAGAGATGGGTGAAACACTACAAATACTTGTTCCAACAATTAAAGCAAAACCAAAAGTATCAGGTTCATTATTTAAAATATATAAAGATACAAGATTTTCAAAAGATAAAACTCCTATGAAAGATAAAATAGGAATACTTTTTTGGCAAGGTCAATCGCATAGAATGCAAAGTTCTAGTTTTTATATCTTCTACGATATTAATCAGTATTTTATAGCAACTGGAATTAGAAATTTTAAGCCACCATTACTTAAGGCTTATAGAGAATATATTAAAAATGAATCTAAAAGAATTGAGCTTCATAATATTATAGAAGAGTTAAAAAGTAAAGGTTATGATTTTCCTGAACCTAAATTTAAAAGATTCCCTTTAGGTTTTAATAAAGATGATAAGTATGCTTATTTAAGTCTTTATAATGCAATGTATTCATATAAAACATTTAAATTAGATGAACTCTTTTTTACTGAAGATATTGTAGATAAGGCATTTAATATCTATCAAGATATGTATGATTTACAACAATGGGTTTATGAATTAACATTAAGCGTTGAAGAAGAATAATTTTAAATAATTATTCTAAACAACGCTCCTTTGTATATTTCTTCATCAAAACAATACTCTACATTTTCAACTTCTATTTTACCTTCCATATGTTTTACAATAATTTCTCTTGTCATAAATAATCCAATTCCAGTACCTTGAGATTGGTGTTTTGTTGTAAAATATGGTTCAAATATTTTATCAATAACTTCACTTGGAATTCCACCTGCATTATCTTTGATTTCAATAACTGCATTATCGTTTTGTTTATAGATTGAAATATGAATAATTTTTCTTTTTTCTTTTATCATTTCATTTGATAAAATTGCATCTTTTGCATTATTTATTATATTTAGAAGTACTTGCATAAATTCATTATTATAACTTCTAATCTCAATTTCATCTTTATAATCTTTAATAACTTCAATATTATTACCAGCAAAACTCATATCAATTAAATTTAGAGTTTTATTCGTATTCTCATTTATATTAAAGTTTATTTTTTGCTTATCTCTTTCAAAAAAGTTTTTAAAATCATCAATAGTTTGAGATAGATAAACTGTCGTATCAGTGATTGTTTTTAAAGAATCAACTAATATTTCATCACTTAAAGTTCCAAACTCTTTTTGTAATGAAATTCCACTAGAACAAGTAGAAATCATACTTAAAGGTTGTCTCCATTGATGTGCAATATTTTCAAGCATTTCACCCATTGCAGCCATTTTTGATTGTTGGATTAGAAGTTTTTCTTTTTTCTCATTCTCTTCTTCGTACTCTTTATATCTAGTTTTATTATAAATATTTGAAACAACTCCTACTATTTTATTGTCAATTGAATAGTATGGTTCAAAGTGGATATTAAAAAAATGAGTTTCATTATTGATTTCTAAATATGAATCATAATCTATACATTCACCATTTAAAGCTCTATCAAATTTCTCTTTAGCAACATCATAAAAATACTCTTCACCTAAAATTTCAATCATACTTTTACCAATAATTG
>NZ_JBGUES010000127.1:4060-6801 GCF_041821165.1 Poseidonibacter sp.
ATGTCCTTTAGCAAATGTTTTTACATAAGATACATTTACTGATTTATATATATAATTTGAATCAATAAAAGAGATAAAACTAGAAGATTTTTTTAAAGCCTTGTCATAATAACTTAAAATATTTTCTTGTATTTTGATTTTTCTTAAATCTTTAATAACATAAACAATAAATGAATTATCTTCTACATTTATTAAAGATGGTGATACTTTTATTGGTATACATTCGTTATTTGAACATATAAGAGCATGTTCAAATGAATCTTTTTGTTTATTTGAAATAATTTCATTGATAAATGATTTATATTGTTCTTGTGATTCATTATTTAGAAGTGGAGGATGTAGTTGATATTGATTAAGTTGTGTTATCTCTTCGTATGATAAACCAATCAATTTACAAGCTTTAGTATTCGCATCAATAACGTTGCCAGTATGAGTATCTGTAATAATTATAGCCATAGGTAAGTTACTAAATATATCTTTGTAAATACCTAACTTTTCTAACACTTGCATACAAACTCCTTTGTGGAGTATATATTATTATATTGAGCTTAATATCAGTTAAATTTTTCAAGAAAAGAGAGAAAACTCTTTTCTTATTTATTTTGCTTTTTTCTTTTGAATTGTTTTTATATTAATAAGCATTAAAATTGAGATTATTAATGCGACAATAAAGAAACCAGCAAATACATATAATGTTTGAGAATATGAACCTGTTGAATCTTTTACCATTGAAATAATTAAAGGACCTACTAATCCAGCTGCTGCCCATGCTGTTAAGATATAACCATGAATAGCTCCTAACTCTTTTGTTCCAAAGATATCTCCAATATATGCAGGAATAGAAGCAAAACCACCACCATAACAAGACATAATAAAAAATAAAAGAACTTGAAATACAACAATTTCAGAAATTGAAGGCAAGATATAAAAGGCTATTGCTTGTGTTAAAAAGAATATAATGTAAACAACAGGTCTAGTTAAATAATCACTAAGTGATGCCCAAAATATTCTACCTGCACCATTAAATATTCCCATTAACCCAACAGCTGCAGCTGCTGCAATTGCTGAAATTCCTATTACTTCTTGAAGTAAAGGTGACGCAACACCAATTATTGCAATACCACAAGTTACATTTATAAATAACATTAACCAAAGACCATAAAATCTTGGAGTTTTAACAGCTTCATTTAAACCAAGATTTTGTAAATCTTCTTTGATTTTCTTTTTACCTTCTTTGATTTTTTTCTTAAATTTTTCAGGTAAATATCCATCTTGCGGTGCTTGTAAATAAAGAGCAGATGAGAACATAACTACAAAATAAACAGCTCCTAAAATGAAAAATGTACTAGATATTCCAACAGCTTCTATTAAAATTTTAATAGTTGGTCCCCAAATAGCAGATGCAAAACCAAATCCCATAATTGCTAATCCCGTTGCCATTCCTCTTTTATCAGGAAACCACTTAACAAGAGTGGATACAGGTGAAATATACCCTATTCCTAATCCACATCCACCTAATACTCCATAAAAGAAATATAAAAGCATTTTTGATTCCATCATAATAGCAAGACCAGAACCAGCTGTTCCTAAACCAAATAATGAAGCTGCTAAAATTGCAGAAACTCTAGGTCCATTTTTCTCTACAAATTTTCCCATTAGTGCTGCACTTAATCCTAAAAAGAATATTGCAATACTAAAAGCAATTGTTACATCTGTCAATGTCCATGACATATGCTCTTGTATTGGTTTTACATATACACTCCATGCATATACAGAACCAATACAAATATGAACACCAACTGCACTTAATGCCATAAGCCAACGGTTTTTTTCTATCACTTAATCTCCTAAATTAAAAATAATCAGCAATTGTATCAAAACTTGTCAATTTTAAGTAAAAAAAGTAAATAAATTTTGACCAAAATAATTTTTTGTAACCATAGTAAATAATAATGATTTAAAATCTACTATATGTTATAATTGCACCAAAAAAAGAGTTTAAATGACAATGGCAATAATGTGTTCAGGTGGTGATTGTGCGGGTATGAATCCTGCAATTAAAAGTTTTGTTGATTATTCTTATGAAAAAGGCATTACTCCATATTTTATTTATGAGGGTTTTGAAGGTTTAATTGATGGAAAAATAAAAAAAGCTAAACACGAAAATGTTGCAGGAATAATTCATCTTGGTGGAACAATAATAAAAACATCAAGATCAAAAAGATTTTATGAAAAAAAGTATAGAAAACAAGCTTATGATAACTTAGAAAAACACAATATTAATAAAATAGTAGTATTAGGTGGAAATGGCTCATTTGAAGGTTTAAATGTTTTTTCAAAAGAGTATGATATCTCTTTTGTTGGAGTTCCTTCTACAATTGATAATGATATATATTCAAGTGATTATTCCCTTGGTGTTGATACTTCACTAAATATTATAAAATCAGCACTTGATGATATAAGAGATACATCATCTTCTTTTAAAAGAGCATTTGTAGTTGAAACGATGGGAAGAGATAGTGGATATTTAGCTATTGTATCTGCAATCACAAGTGGTGCAGAAATTTGTGTAGTTCCTGAAATAGAAGTTGATTTTAATAGCTTAGAAAAAAGATTGAAAAAAGAGCTAAAAAATGGAAGATCATATATCTTAGCAATTGTTGCAGAAGGTACAAAACAAACAAATACTTTAGCAAAATGGATAGAAGAAAAACTAGATATTGAAACAAGAACTGTAAGTT
>NZ_JBGUES010000128.1:0-6761 GCF_041821165.1 Poseidonibacter sp.
GAATCAGCAAACACTCAAGAGACAGATGTAGAAACAGAAAAAACTGAAGATTTAGATAAAGACGAGGAAGAATAAAAATGAGAAAATTTAATGTAGCAGTTGTTGGGGCAACTGGAGCAGTAGGTGAAGAACTTTTTAGAGTTATGGAAGCATATGACTTTCCTGTAAACAATATAATACCATTAGCAAGTGCTAATAGTGCTGGTTCAAAAATTGAATATAGAAATAAAGAATATACAGTTTTAGAATTAACAGAAGAAGTATTTGAAGCAAATGATGTTGAAATTGCTTTCTTTAGTGCAGGTGGAAGTATTTCTGAAAAATTTGCAAAATTTGCAGTTGAAGCGGGTGCTGTAGTAATTGATAATACAAGTCACTTTAGAATGGATCCAACAATTCCTTTAGTTGTTCCTGAAGTTAATCCTGAGGATATTAAACTTTGGAGAGAAACTGGTATTATTGCTAATCCAAACTGTTCAACAATTCAAATGGTATTATCTTTAAAACCTCTTGATGATTTATATGGAATCAAAAGAGTTGATGTATCAACTTACCAAGCAGTTTCAGGTGCTGGAAAAGCTGGTATGGAAGAACTTGTAAAACAAATGCAAGCATTCTTTGCATTTAATTTAGATGAATCTGAAAAACAAGCTTTTGCTCATCAAATTGCTTTAAATGTAATTCCACAAATTGACGTTGCTCAAGAAAATGGATTTACAAAAGAAGAAATGAAAATGGTAAATGAAACACAAAAAATCTTACATAAAAATATCCAAGTTGCTGCAACTTGTGTTAGAGTTCCAGTTTTAAGATCACATAGTGAATCTATTACTGTAACATTTGAAGATGGTGTTGATGTTGATTTATCAGCAGTTAGAAACTCTTTATCATCATTTGAAAATGTAGAAGTTCTTGATGATTTAGCTAATAACTTATACCCAATGCCAATTATTTCAACAGATACTGATACTACTTATGTTGGAAGAATTAGAAAAGATGTTTATGCACCAAATGTAATTCATTACTTTAACGTTGCTGACCAAGTAAGAGTTGGTGCTGCAACTAACTCTGTTAGAATTGCATTAAAATGGATTGAATTAGAAAACGAATTTTAATGATAGAAAAATTATTTGAAAATACAATGTGGCAAACACGACTATTTGTTGTTTTTGCCGTTATTTTTGGATTAATAGGAAGTATACTACTTTTTGTAGTTGCTTCTGTTGATATTTATGAAGTTGTTAAATATACTGCAAATGTTTATTTAAATGGTTTACACCCAGATGATTTTCATGAAGTTATTGTAAGTAAAATTATTGGAGCGGTTGATTTATATTTAATTGCTGTTGTATTACTTATTTTTGCATTTGGTTTATATGAGCTTTTTATATCAAAAATCGATGCTGCTGAAAATGATGAAAATAAAAGTAGTCAAATACTTGCTATTCATTCTCTTGACCAGTTAAAAGATAAGATAGCAAAAGTTATTATTATGGTTTTAATTGTAGGATTCTTTCAAAGAGTTTTACATACTGAATATAATAGTGCTTTAGAAATGTTATATTTTGCACTTTCAATTACATTATTATCAGTAGGGCTTTACTTTTTAGGTAAGGTTTCAAAACACTAAAACATTAATTTTAGAGGAGCTTTGTCTTTCCTCTAAAAATTATTCTTTATTCTTTCTTTCTAAAATTTTCCATAAATTTATTTCATTGTTATTTTAACTCTTCTTAAAATCTAAATGGTATAATCTGTTCCAAATAAAAGTATAAATATTAAATGAAGGTTACAAATGTCAAAAATTTTTGTAGATGCGTGTTTTAGAAAACCAACTCCTTATACTCCTGTATGGATGATGAGACAAGCAGGAAGATATCTTCCTGAATATATGAAAGTAAGAGCTCAAGCTGGAAACTTTTTAAATTTATGTCATAACCCAGAACTAGCTTGTGAGGTTACAATTCAACCTTTAGATATTGTAGGTGTAGATGCTGCTATATTATTTTCAGATATTTTAGTTATTCCAAATGAAATGGGAATGCACTTGGATTTTATAAAAGGTGAAGGTCCAATTTTTAAAGACCCAATTAAAAATGAAGCTGATATTGATGCTTTAATTGGTGGTGAAGAAGCTGCTAATAAACTAACTTATGTTTACGATACAATCAAACTTCTAAAAGAAAAATTACCTGAAGATAAAGCATTAATTGGTTTTACAGGTGCTCCATGGACATTAGCTACTTATATGATTGAAGGTCAAGGTACTAAAACTTATAATCTATGTAAAAAAATGATGTATTCAAACCCTGAATTACTACATAAAATTTTAAGAAAAGTTACTGATATTGTAAAATTGTATATGGAAAAACAAATATTAGCAGGTGCTGATGTTGTTCAAATCTTTGATTCTTGGGCTGCTGCTATTGAGCCTGGATTATATGATGAATTCTCTTGGTCTTATATGGTTGAAATTGCAGAATTTTTAAAAGAAAAATATCCACATATTCCAGTTATCATGTTTCCAAAAGGAATCCCAGCATTCTTAGATAAAGTTTATGGTAACTTTGATGTATTTGGTGTTGATTGGGGAACTCCAATGGCTCTTGCAAAAGAGAAATTAGGTGATAAATATGTTCTTCAAGGAAATATGGAACCATGTAGATTATATTCTAAAGAGAAAACTACTCAATGTGTTGAACATATCCAAAGTGTAATGCAAGGGGAAGGTCATATCTTTAACTTAGGACATGGTATATTACCTGATGTTCCTGTTGAAAATGCGATACATTTTGTAAGTGAATGTAAAAGAGTTTCTAAAAAATAATAACTAATAAAAAGCAGTAAATTTATTTACTGCTTTCTTCTTTTGAAAGTGAAATCCTATGTCTTATTCAAATTCTATAATTTTTGGCCCAATTCCTTCAAGAAGGTTTGGTATATCTTTAGGTGTTGATTTATCTCCAAGTTCAAAGCAGTGTAACTTTGATTGTTTATATTGTGAGTTAGAGGGTGCTAAAACAATCTCTAGTATGCAAACCTATCCAAGTGTAAAGGATGTTATTACTGCAATCACAGATAGCTTTAAAAAGCATCCTAAGATTGATGTTATAACTTTAACAGCAAATGGTGAGCCAACTTTATATCCAGAACTTGATTTATTAATTGATGAAATCAATAAAATAAAAGGTTTAGCTAAAACATTGATTCTTTCAAATGGAAGTACAATCTATAAAAAAGATGTTTATACTTCTTTATTAAAGTTAGATACTGTAAAACTTTCACTTGATTGTGTAAGTGTTAAATGTTTTAAAAAACTTGATAGAAATCATTCTAGTGTTGATGTTGAAAAAATTGTTCCTGCTATGATTGAGTTTTCAAAAGAAACAAAAAATGATTTTGTATTAGAAGTTTTATTTGTAAAAGATTTAAATGACAATGATGAAGAGATAAATCTTTTATATAATGCAATAAAACAAATTAATCCAAAAAGAGTAGATATAGGTACAATAGATAGACCTCCTGCTTATAAAGTAAAACCAGTAACTTTTGAGTGCTTAGAAAGTATTGCAAATAGTTTTGAGGGTATAAATGTAAATATTGCATATAAAAATAGACCTAAACAAGAATCAACATATACAGAAGATGAAATTATTTCTATGTTACAAAGAAGACCATTAACAAAAGAAGATATATCAAATATGTTTGATGCTAACTCAAAAATATTATTAAATAAAATGCTAGAAAATGCTAAATTAAGGCTTGTTGATTCAAGTGGAGTTGAATTTTATAAAATTTTGTAAAAAAGTAAAAATCATCTTGACAAAAAAAAATATTTTTACTATAATTCCAATCCAATTAAAGAATGAACAAACAATCCGGCATAGCTCAGTGGTAGAGTAGATGACTGTTAATCATTTGGTCCCTGGTTCGAATCCAGGTGCCGGAGCCACTTTTTTCTTTTTTAATTACTTAAATTTATTAGATTCCGGCATAGCTCAGTGGTAGAGTAGATGACTGTTAATCATTTGGTCCCTGGTTCGAATCCAGGTGCCGGAGCCATAAAAAGCTTTTAGATATTTGAACTTTGGTTCTTTTATCTGAAAGCTTTTTTTTTGCTTTAAAATATCTACTTCTTTACATATTCTTAGATTCTACATTATAAGCTTAAAAAGATATAATTTCAAAACACAAACCTTATGAAAATGGATAGTAACGATGAATTTAAAAAAATTAATATTTTTAGCAATATTTCTAGTGTTCTTTTATTATGTATTTATTGTAAATATATTTTTAACACTTTCGATTGTTCTTGCTTTATATATAGCATTTAAACTATATAAATATAATGCTAGAAGAAAATTAAATAAGTTAGCTGGCTCAAAAGAGTTATTTAAAGCAAGTCACTTAGGGCATTTTATTGCACTTGTTGCTAAGGTTGCTAAAGCTGATGGAACAGTACAGAAGTTAGAAGCACAACTTATTGGTATGATGTTTGATGATATCTCAAAAGTTTTTGATGAAAAAGAAAAAGCTAGAGCTATTATGAAAGAGATTTTCAATGAAGAAAAAGAAAATAACAATAATACAAAAGAAATAGCTTTAGAATTAAATGCTTTACTTGGTCGTTCTATTTTAAAACGAAGACAATTTATAAGTTTTTTAATACAACTAGCTTTTGTTGATAATGGTATAAGTAAAGAAGAAGATATTGTTTTAAGAGATATTGCAACTGCATTAAATATTGCACCTGCTGATTATGACGCCATTGTAAATAAGTTTGAAAATATGAAAAATAATCAAACGCAAACAATGAGTCCTACAGAAGCTTATAAAGTTTTAGGTGTAAATGAAAATGATGATATGAGTATTATCAAAAATAAATATAGAAAATTAGTACGAAAATACCATCCTGATATTATAAGTTCACAAGATAAAGATGAATCATATATGGAAGAAGCAACAGCTAAAACACAAGAGATAAATCAAGCTTATCAAATTATTAAAGAAATGAAAAAAAAGAGAGAATCATGATTGAATTAATCAATATATCAAAAAGTTATCCAACAAGTGAACTTTATAGTGAACTAAATCTTAGACTAAATCAAGGTGACAAAGTAGGCCTAGTAGGGCGAAATGGTACTGGAAAATCTACATTATTTAAACTTATATTAGGTGAAGAACATCAAGATACTGGTGAAATAAAATTTCCTAAAGCTTACAGAATAGGTGCTTTAAAACAGTATTTTGATTTTACTCAAAAAACTCTTATTGAAGAAACAGCATTAGCTTTAAGTGAAGATGATAAATATGATATTTATAAAGCTGAAAAAATACTATTTGGTCTTGGTTTTAGTGAAGCAGATTTAGATAAAGAACCAAAGTCTTTTTCTGGTGGTTTTCAAATTAGAATTAATTTAGCAAAACTACTTTTAACTGAACCAAATATGTTATTACTTGATGAGCCTACAAACTACTTGGATATTTTATCAATTAGATGGCTAAAAGCTTTTTTAAAATCGTTTGCTGGTGAAGTGATTTTAATCACTCATGATAGAGAGTTTATGGATAGTGTTTGTACACATACCTTAGGAATTATTAGAAAAAATGCTTTTATGATTCAAGGTGGTACAAGAAAATTCTTTGAACAGATTTTAGCTAATGAAGAACATCATGAAAAACAAAAAATAGCACAAGAAAAAAAGATTAAAGACTTAGAAGAGTTTATTGCTAAAAATAAAGCAAGAGCAGCAACTTCAACACTTGCACAATCAAAAGTTAAAATCTTAGAAAAAATGGATATTTTAGAAGATATAAATTATGATGCAAATTTAGATTTTGATTTTAACTATAAAGATACAGCAGCAAAATTTTTAGTTGAGGTTAAAGATTTAAGTTTTGGATATACGCCTGAAAATATACTTTTTAAAAATATAACTTTTGCTCTTTCTCATGGTGAAACTATTGGAATTATTGGTAAAAATGGTAAAGGTAAATCAACTTTACTAAATACAATTGCAGGAGAATTAGAAGCTTTAAGTGGAAGCACAAGTTTCCATCCATCTTGCGTTTTTGGACACTTTGGACAAACAAATATCTCTCATCTTAATCAAAACAATACAATAATGGATGAAATTCATAGTGTAAATCATAAACTACCAGAACCACTAATTAGAAATATTTGTGGTCTTATGATGTTTTCAGGAGATAATGCTAAGAAAAAAATCTCACTTCTTTCAGGTGGAGAAAAATCAAGAGTAATGTTAGCAAAAATTATAGCAAAAGATGTAAATCTTCTTTTTCTAGATGAGCCTACAAACCACTTAGATATTGACTCAATTGATGCTTTAACAAAAGCAATAAAAGCCTTTAAAGGTTCTTGTATGATTGTAACTCACTCAGAAGAGTTATTAAGAGCTGTTTGTGATAGATTAATTATCTTTACAAATGAAGGGGCTGATTACTTTAATGGAACTTATGATGAGTTTTTAGAAAAAATTGGTTGGGAAGATGATGATACAAGTGAAAAGAAAAAAGTCGTAAAACCTAAAAGAAATAAAAAAGAGATAAAAAAATTAAGAGCTATTATTGTTACTGAAAAAAGTAAAATAACAAAACCTATAAAAACTGAAATAGAAGAAATAGAAGCTTTAAGTCAAGCAGAAAAGTCTAAAAAACAAGCTCGTTTACAAGAGTTACAAAATGAACTTGAAAAAATAAATAAAGAGTTTGAAATAAAGCTAAATGAAGTTTAAAAAATA
>NZ_JBGUES010000129.1:0-6723 GCF_041821165.1 Poseidonibacter sp.
CAAGCTTCTGTTTTTCTTCCTCTTCATATAAATTTTCACAAAGTGCCTTTGAATAAAGCTTAATTGCACTCAAAGGAGTTTTTATATCATGAGAAATTGAAAGAATCATAGTCTTTTTCTCTTTTTCAAGTTCTAATTCAAATGCAGTTTTTTGCTGTACTAATTTTTTTATATTTTCATCAAACTTAATGATTTCATTTTGTGTTTGATAGTTTTGTGTTGAAATCTTCTTTGCAAATAAATTTAAAATAAATGCTATTGTTTTGTTTTTATTTTCATTAAATAGATTTATTCTAGTCTCTATATGTTTTTTTTGAATTCTGTAATAAGCATATTGTAATTGATATGTTAATAAAAAGGATTTATCCTCTTCTGTTATATTTGAAATCCTCTTTTTTAGTAGTGTTAATTTATTTTGAATATTATTTAAAACTTCATTTTGATTTTTGATTTTTAATTCTGTTTGTGAGCTATAAAATAAAGCCTTTATAATTACCTCAACTTCATTTTCATTTTTTGCAACTGTTTTAAAATCAATCTCTTCAATACTGATTTTTTTTGAAGATACTTCTACTAAATGTTTTAAATGATTTTTTTCTGTATTAATAATATCTATATTTTTAGAATCATTTTTTTTACTTTGATTTATTTGTTCTTCAATCTCTTTAAAATATGATTGATTTTGAGTTTCATCTGATAACTTTGTATCAATTTCTGCTGAAAATGATAGACTAAATATACAAACTAATAAAAAGATATATTTCATAACTAACTTCCTTGATTATTTGTGAAATTATAGTATATTTTAGGACAAATGAATACAATATGTATAAAAATAAAAATTATTCTAAAATAGATAACTTGTTATTAAGTAGGTAAATAATAAAATCACTAAAATATATATGGAGCATAAGTTGGAAATACTTTTTTTATTCATAATTTTGATTTTAATAATGGTTTTTATATTTAAGTCAAAATTCAATTCAAGTACAAAAGTCGATAAAGAAACTGATTATTCACAAGAGTCTATTAATATCTTAGAAAAATATTTTGGCAGTAAAAATTTCTATCAAAATATAGATGCAATAGATTTAAAAAATAAACTTGAAATTAAAGCTAATCATAGAAAGAAATTACAAGCTATTGTAAAAAATGCTTTGCATAAAATTGATGTGCATTCTACTTTTAGCATAAATACAAATAAACCTTATAATGATTTAACAAAATTAAAAGTTTCAGCAAATGAAGTGATTGATTATTCAATAAGAAATAATATTACTATGAAAGATAATATTTCTATTTTATTTTTAACAATTACAAATGAATCAATAAAAGAAGTATTAGATGATGAGTTTGATGAGCAAAAATATATTGAAATTTTTTATGAATTACTTCCTGGTTTTATTCAAAGATATAACAATAAAGCAAATAACTAATATATACTAGGAGTATTTATGCAAACAAATGGTTTTTCTCATGCAGTAGTTTTTGATGGTAAAGGTGGTGCTACAAATATTAGTTTTGAACAATTAGATGAAAATATTAACTCAAATAAACTTGTATGGGTACATTTTGATTATTCAACACCTGATACAATAGATTGGTTGACAAATAAAAGTGGAATTGACCAAATAGCAATAGAAGCACTTTTAACAAAAGAGACAAGACCTAGAACAACATTTTTAAATGATTCTATTTTATTAGCTCTTAGAGGAATAAATCTAAATCCTAACTCTACACCTGAAGATATGATATCAATTAGATTATTTATAAATAAAAACATTATTATAAGTACAAAAAAAAGAGATTTATTATCAGTAAGAGATATTTTAGAATATTTTAAAGAAGGAATAGGACCTAAAACATCAGCAGAGTTTCTAATAGAACTAACAAATAGATTAACTATTAGAATGGAAGATAATATAAATGATATAGAAGAGAGAGTTTCGAATTTAGAAGAAATAAGTGTTGATTCTGATAATTCTGAATTAAGAGCGCAAATTTCTGAAATCAAAAGAGAAACAATCTCTTTAAAAAAATATTTATCTCCTCAAAAAGAAGCTATGTATAAGTTATATAATCAAAAAGTATCTTGGGTTAGTGAGTATGAAAAAGTACAGTTAAGAGAGATTACAGATCAGCTTATGAGATACATTGAAGAGCTTGATTCTATTAAAGATAAGGTTTCTGTTATACAAGAAAATATATCTCAAAGATTAAGTGAACAAATGAATCAAAAAATGTATGTACTTTCAATTATATCAGCTATTTTTTTACCTCTTGGTTTTTTAACAGGTTTATTTGGAATAAATGTAGGTGGAATTCCTGGTGCTGAATCAAAAGAATCATTTTATATATTTATTATGATTCTTATTGCAATTGTTGGTTTACAATTATATATATTTAAAAAGAAAAGATGGTTATAGTGGATAATTTTTACGATATTTTAAAACAACTTATAAAAGTTCCAAGTGTAGTAGGACATGAACACTCTTTTTTTATGTATTTAAAAAAAGAGCTTGAAAACCTAAATATTAATGTTGAGTATTATGATGGTGTATTAGTCGCAAAAGGAAATGAGCCTAGTTCTGGATATATCTCAGCACACTCAGATAGACATGGTCTTATTTGTACTGGACATAATGAGTTTCAATATGCTGCATTTATTGCTAAAAACCAATCAGATTTAAATAATACTTTAAATACATACCAAATGCTTAAAAACTTTGAAAAAAGATTTGTAAATCAAAAAGTACAAGCTTATGAACCATGGTCAGGAAGTTATTTGGGTATGGGTGTTATTGAAAATGCATTTTTATGTGAAAGAAGAAAAAATATTATCTTTAACATAAATGAATTTGGTCATCTTTTTCCAGGTACTCCAATTGCTTTTGTTGATAAACTTGTATCAGATAATGAAATGATTTCAGCTCAACTTGATAATGTTTTAAGTGTTGCTTTATTAGTTTATATGTATGAACTGGGATATCAAGGTACTGCATTTTTTACAGCATCAGAAGAAGCAGGAAAATCATGGAGATTTTTACTTGAATATTTTAGAAGATTTGATATAAGTACAAATGAATTATTAGTATTAGATACAAGTCCATATAAAACAATTGAAGATATAAAAAACTTAGATATTGTTTTAAGAAATAGAGATGAAAATGGATATTTTAGATCACCTTTAAAAAGTAAAATTAAAAAAATAGCTCTTAAAAATAGAATTAAATATCACTATAAAGATGAATATTTAAAGAATATTATGAAATCAAATAATACAACAGGTTCTTTGGGTGTTACAGAACTTGGAAGAATTATCCATGCAAGTAAAGGACAGATTCAAGGAACAACACTGCAAATTCCAACAATTGGTTATCATACAGTTGAAGAAACAGCTTCAATACAATCTGTAAATAGTATTTTAACTGTATTAAAAAAGCTTTACTTAGAATAAAATGTTTAAATATATATTTTTATTTATCTTATCTATACAAAGTATACTTGCTTTAGATATTACAATTGGAAAATATGATAGAGTTGATTTACCTATTTTTAATTTACAAGATATAAAAGCAAAAATTGATACAGGTGCTAAAACTTCATCTTTGCATTGTAGTTTTATAAAACAAATAGATGAGAAAACAGTTAGTTTTGAAGTTTTAGATTCTAGACATAAAAAGTATATAAAAAAGATTTATACTTTGCCAATAACTAGAATTGCAAGTGTAAGAAGTTCAAATGGTCATATCGAAAATAGATATGTCATTTCGATTAAAACAATAATTTTCAATAAAACCTTTGATATTGAATACACACTAAGAAATAGAGAAATGATGAATTATCCTATTTTATTAGGTAGAGAGTTTTTACAAAAAGGTTTTATTGTTGATGTAAGAAAAGAAGATTTATCATTTAATAAAAAGAACAAATAAAAGATTGGAATAAAATTGAACGAAATAGAAAAATTAGAAGAGTTAATATCTTATATACAAAGTAATATTACTGCATTTAAAAATGGAATTTGTGAAGCACATCCATTTGATATTGCAAAAAGTTTACAAGAAATTAGAGAAATTGATACAAGTGAATATAAAAGTATTTGTAAAAAAATACCAAGTGAATTATTTGCAGAAATCTTAGTAAATATGCCAACTTATATTCAAGAAGAAATCACAGATATTATTAGTGAACAAAAAGTTGCAAGAGTAACTTCTAATATGGATAGTGATGATGCTTCTATATTAATTTACAATATTGCACAAAAAGATGAAGAAGCTGCACAAACTGTTTTATCAAAATTAAATATTGAAGAAAAACAGAATATTGAAGAACTAAATGCTTATGATTATGAAGAAACTGGTTCTTTTATGCAAAAAGAGCTTTTTAGTGTAAATATAAATGAAGATATTGATACAGCATTAAAAAGATTGAAAAAAGAAAAAGACTTACATATTTTAAGTAATATTTTCCATGCTTTTTTAATAGATGATAATAATAACTTTTTAGGTTCAATAGGTTTAGAAGAGTTGATTTTATTTGAAAGAAATTTAAAATTCAAAGATATTCCAGTTGAAAAAATAGAAAACTTCTCTGTTAAACATAAAGAAAAAATATCAAATACAGTTAATATGTTTTCAAATTATAACTTAAATGCAATTGCAGTTATAAATGATGAAGATAAACTTATTGGAAGAATAACGCATGATGATGTTAGAGCTATTATGCAAGAACAAGATACAAAACAACTTTACTCTTTAGCAGGTGTAAATAATGAAGCAGAAGAAGTAGAAAGTATATATGAAATCGGAAGAAATCGAGCATTTTGGTTAAGTATCAATTTAGTAACAGCAATATTAGCTTCTCTTGTAATTGGTATTTTTGATACAACTATTCAATCACTTGTTGCACTTGCTGTTTTAATGCCTATTGTTGCTTCAATGGGAGGAAATGCAGGAACTCAAACACTTACAGTTACAGTAAGACAAATGGCCTTAGGTGCTATTGAATATGATGATGCTAAAAAAACAATTTATAAAGAAGTTATAATATCTTTAGTAAATGGTTTCTTATTTGCTTTTATCATTGGGATTATTTCATACCTTTGGTTTAAAATACCGCTTTTAGGATTTGTTATTGCTCTTTCAATGGTTATAAACTTAATTAGTGCAGGTTTTTTTGGTGCGGTAATACCTCTTGTTCTTGAAAAACTAAAAATAGACCCAGCAATTGGTTCAACAGTTATCTTAACAACAGTTACTGATATTGTTGGTTTTTTTAGTTTTTTAGGATTAGCAACAATAATATTGCTTTAAATATAAAAATTTTAGTTATACTTCCAAAAAAATTATAGGATAAATTTAATGATGAAATTCTTTTCACATAAAAACTTTCAACCACTACTAAAGTTTTCAGTAACCTTACTTTTTTTTATATCAGTAAAGGACTTTAGTACAATTGATTCTTTTTCAAAACTAGCAGTTACAATACTTGAATTTATTATCATTTTAGAACTTATTAGAATGCTAATTGAATTCTTATTAAGTGATGAAAATAGAATAAGAATGAGATTAATGATTGATTCAACAATTGTATTTTTCATAAGAGATATTATGCTAATTGTAAATGATACATTTAATTCAGAAAAAGTTTTTACTATTCTTGGAATTATTGGTGTTTTATTTGTATTTAGAATTATTGCTATTAAATATAGTCCTTCTGTTTTAGAAAAAGATTATAAAAAAGAAGAGATTAAAGAATAGAAATTCTTTAATCTTTTTTACTTTCAACAAAACACTCCCTTTAAAAAACATCTTTTAATTATTAAGAAATAATATATATTGATATATTACAATATTTATAACTTTTATTATTGATTAATACACTTATTACATATATGTATTATATATTTTTTACTACAATACGAAAATGAAATATATTTTAATACTAACACTTTTCATATATGCAAATCTTTTTGCATCAAATGAAAATACAAAAATACATAGTTTTTCTAAAGCAAAAAAACTATTAGAAAAAAAAGTTTATAATGAAGTTGAAAAAACAACTATTTATTGTGCCGCTACTTTTGATAGTAAAAAAAACATTATAAATGCAAATGGTTATGAATCAAATAAACATAAAAAAAGAGCAAAAAGAATTGAGTGGGAACACGTAGTTCCAGCTGAAAATTTTGGAAGAACATTTGTTCAATGGAGAGAAGGAGATCCCGCTTGTATAGATAAAAGAGGCAATAGTTATAAAGGAAGAAAATGTGCTTCTAAAACAAGTAAGGAGTATAAATATATGCAAGCTGATATGTATAATTTATTTCCAGCAATTGGTTCAGTAAATGCTTTACGTTCAAATTTTGGTTTTGTTGCAAGTAGTTCTAGTAATAAAACATTAGGTGAATGTAAAATGATAATAGCAAATAAAGAAGTTGTACCAACAAATCGTTCTAAAGGAATAATTGCAAGAACTTATTTATATATGGATATTTCATATGATAATTTTAGCATAAGTAAAAAAGATAAAAAACTATTCCAAGCATGGAATAAAATGTATCCTATAACAAAACAAGAGTGTCAAAGAGCAAAACTAATAAAAAAAATCCAAGGTAATACAAATATTATCTTAGAGCGTGAATGTAATAAATAAAATTTTAAACTTATGATTAATATATAAGAGCTAATTACTTATATATTAATCTTGCAATACCAAAAG